>NZ_VCDP01000025.1:0-234385 GCF_033949345.1 Xenorhabdus littoralis | reverse complement strand
AAAACAGGCTCTTGTGCCCCAGGCACAGGTGTGTGAAAAATCACCGCCTCTTTATGCCCTTTTGCCAAATTTTCCAATTAGCACATTTTCACCGCGTTCCAGCATCTCCATATGGTCTGCATACCATTGCAGCATTTCCCTGCGCCCCTCCAGATATTGGGCGTGGTTATAGGTTCCCCGGATGCTGTTCTTATCCACATGAGCAAGCTGTGTTTCAATCCATGCGGTGTTGTAACCTTGTTCATGCAGGATAGTACTCATGGTATGGCGGAATCCGTGTCCTGTTGCCCTACCATCATAACCAATACGTTTAAGTACCTGATTAATAGCGGCCTCGCTCATCGGTTTCCCTGCATCATTACGTCCGGGGAAAACGTATTTCCCACGCCCTGTAATAGAGTGAAGTTTGATAAGAATGGCTTTAACCTGATTGGATAGCGGGACGATGTGAGGGCGGCGCATTTTCATTCGCTCAGCAGGTATCTGCCAGATATCCTTATCGAAATCGAATTCAGTCCATTCTGATTCTCTTAATTCGATGGTACGCACACCAGTAAGCATCAGTAAACGTGTCGCGGACTGAGTCACTTCGCTTCCGGTATAGCCCGCCAAGGCGATGAGGAATTCATTCATTTGGTCGGCTAAAAGGTGTGGGAAGTGTTTTTGCTTCGGTGCTTTAAGTGCGCTGGCAAGATCGGTAACGGGGTTGAACTCTGCCCGCCCGGTAATCACGGCATAGGTGAAAATTTGCCGACAGGCCTGTCTGGTTTTTTTCAATTTATCCAAAACACCGCGTTGCTCCATTTTTCGGAGAACAGCCAACATTTCGGCGGGTTTAATCTCGGTAACAGCACGTTTACCAATATACGGGAAGATGTCTTTTTTCAGATATTCCAGAATGTCTTCGGCATACCCTTTTGACCAGTTGGAACGTTTATGCTCGTGCCACTCAATGGCGATGGATTCAAAATTATTGCTGGCTGTAAACGCTTTGGCTACCTTTTCAGCGTTCTTTTCCTCTATCGGATCATTGCCATCCGATAGCGTCCGCCGGGCTTCGTTTCTCTTGGTTCTTGCTTCTGCGAGGGAGATATCAGGGTATACCCCTAATGCGAGTAATTTTTCTTTACCTGCGAGCCGGTACTTCAACCGCCAATAGCGAGCGCCATTAGGGTTTACCAATAGATATAGTCCGCCACCATCTGCAAGTTTATAAGGTTTTTCTTTCGGCTTTGCAGTGTCCACCTGTCGGGCTGTTAGCTTCATCTGGGGGTATCTCACTTCATTGAACCTGAACGTACCCCTAAATATACCCCCATAAGATCGTGGATTTCAACCTACCCGACTGGACGACAGGAGAACGAAAAAAGGCTAACAATGCGTATTTACTGAGGTTTTATGGACTTTGGAAGACGTTGAGATATGAATAGATGGTACGCCCTACAGGATTCGAACCTGTGACCTACGGCTTAGAAGGCCGTTGCTCTATCCAACTGAGCTAAGGGCGCATTATGGTATGCGGAATAAGCAACATCGTTAATGCTTTGATGTAGCACCGGATTATACGGGCATAATGAAATGAGTCAATGGCATTTTCGCTCATATGTGCATTTTATGATTATCAATAAAACTGACAGGCGGTTCATGTTCTGACAAAATAGCGCTTATTCCTATAATTGATGATGGAATCTTAAATACATGTCAGCAAAAATTATTGATGGGAAAACGATTGCGCAGACAATCAGAAGCGAAGTTGCAGAAAAAGTCAGACAACGTGTTGCTACGGGAAAACGCGCTCCAGGTCTTGCCGTCGTTTTAGTGGGAGAAAATCCCGCTTCTCAGATTTATGTCGCAAGTAAACGTCGCGCCTGTGAAGAAGTCGGTTTTATGTCCCGCTCTTATGACCTGCCTGATACCACCAGCGAAGCCGAATTACTCTCCCTGATAGATAACCTGAATACCGACCCAGAAATTGATGGTATTTTAGTTCAACTTCCCTTACCTGCCGGCATTGATAATGTCAAAGTACTGGAACGTATCCATCCCGATAAGGATGTGGATGGTTTCCATCCTTATAATATCGGTCGTCTGTGCCAACGTGCCCCAAAATTACGCCCTTGTACTCCCCGTGGTATCGTAACGATGCTTGAGCGCTGTAATATCAATACTTATGGACTAAATGCGGTTATTATTGGCGCTTCTAATATTGTTGGCCGTCCAATGAGCCTTGAACTGTTGTTGGCGGGTTGCACAACTACGGTAACGCATCGCTTTACCAAGGATTTGCGTCAGCATGTTGAACAAGCTGATTTATTGGTCGTGGCTGTCGGTAAGCCTAACTTTATTCCCGGCGAATGGATTAAGCCCGGTGCGATTGTGATTGATGTTGGCATCAATCGACTGGAAAATGGCAAAGTCATTGGGGATGTGGATTTCGATAACGCATCTGAGCGCGCAAGTTGGATTTCTCCTGTGCCGGGTGGCGTCGGCCCGATGACGGTTGCGACATTAATTCAAAATACCTTGCAGGCATGCGAGGAATATCATGATGTAGATACAACTGAAGGTTATTGATGGAAATTTTTAATTTAGATGGTCACCCTTATGTCGAACTGTGTGATTTGCTGAAGTTTCAAGGGTGGAGCGAGAGTGGTGCTGCGGCGAAGGCTGTGATTGCAGAAGGTTTGGTGCAGATTGACGACCAACCCGAAACCCGCAAACGCTGCAAGATTACTGCCGGTAAAGTTGTCAGCTTTAATGGTGAATCTGTTCGCGTTGACGCGTAATGCAGTGATGTCTCACCACAATTAATATCTTTTAATATCTTTAAGAAAAACTGTACCCAGATGATTTAGTACCATAAGGTACAGTTTTTCGTTTATTAAATAAAATGTGACCCCGGCTCAATCCTGACTAAACAATCACCCTGCCATGTTTTGGTTTTCTAATAAGTTGCTATACTGAGAAACTTACGTACAACTGAAACGGGGTTAATTATGTTAAGTAATAGAGCTGCAAGAAGGTTGTTGGGTTTGTCTTATAAGTTAAGTAACTCTAAACGTAGAGTGACAGTTTCTCTTCTTAATCTTGCTTCCGCTGATAACACTCATCAAGTACCAGAGCACCTGAGCAATGCTTCTTTTATTGCCATGAAACGAGATGCTGTTTCTGAAAAAGTCACCTATCATGCGGGAAATAATTTCTATCCCGAGTATCTGAATAGTCATCGATAAATTTGTCTGTTTTTATTCCGTCTACGTATTACAACTAAAATGTCTCTGTAAAAACGCAAACGCGATAAAAACTGAACCGCCCACATAAGGGGCGGTTCTGAGATACTTCTATAATATTCAATGAGTCAAAAATCGATTATTTACGACGCCATGTAGTTCCCTGTGGGCCATCTTCCAGTTCGATACCCATTTCATTTAATTGATCCCGCGCCGCATCTGCCAATGCCCACTCTTTGTTTTTACGGGCGTCGTTACGCTGTTTGATTAGCGCTTCAATTTTAGCCACGTCGTCGTCCGCCTGAACACTACCATGCAAGAAATGTTCTGGATCTTGTTCCAAAAGTCCAAGAACACCCGCCAGTTTACGCAGTTCAGCCGCTAAACCATTCGCCGCATCTATGTCTTCTGCTTTCAGCCGGTTGATTTCACGAACCATATCAAACAGGACTGAATATGCTTCCGGTGTATTGAAATCGTCGTTCATCGCTTCAGTAAAACGAGCTTCAAAAGCTTCTCCCCCCGCAGGCTGGGTGGATTTATCCGTGCCACGCAGAGCCGTATATAAACGCTCAAGGGAAGTACGCGCCTGTTTCAGATTTTCTTCCGTGTAATTCAGCTGGCTGCGATAGTGACCAGACAGCAAGAAGTAACGCACGGTCTCAGCATCGTAATACTCCAGCACATCACGGATGGTAAAGAAGTTGTTCAATGATTTTGACATCTTCTCTTTATCTATCATGACCATACCTGAATGCATCCAATAATTGACGTAAGGGCCATCATGGGCACAAGTTGATTGTGCAATCTCATTTTCATGATGCGGGAACATCAAATCAGAACCACCGCCATGAATATCAAAATGATGGCCAAGCGCCTTGCCATTCATGGCAGAGCATTCAATATGCCAACCCGGACGACCTGCCCCCCACGGAGATTCCCAGCTCGGCTCACCCGGCTTGGACATTTTCCATAATACAAAATCCATTGGATTGCGTTTTACATCCGCCACTTCAACACGGGCACCTGCCTGCAATTGTTCCAAATCCTGACGGGAAAGCAGGCCGTAATCAGGGTTACTGTCGATGGAGAACATCACATCGCCATTGGCTGCAACATACGCATATCCACGTTTGATCAGTTCTTCAGTGATTTCAATGATTTCAATGATATGTTGTGTTGCTCGTGGCTCTGAATCCGGACGCAGGATATTCAGTGCATCAAAATCGCTGTGCATTTCTGCTAACATACGTGTGGTCAAGTCGTCACAGCTCTCATTATTTTCAGTTGCACGTTTGATGATTTTGTCATCCACGTCAGTCACGTTACGAACATATGTCAGATCGTATCCCAGATAACGCAGGTAACGGGCAATCACATCAAATGCAACAAATGTTCTGCCGTGACCAATATGACACAAATCATAAATGGTAATGCCACACACGTACATGCCCACTTTTCCTTCATGAATCGGCTTAAATTCTTCTTTTTGGCGGCTGAGGGTATTGAAAATTTTTAGCATCAGTGGGTTTTCCCGTTAGAAATTGATGTACGTGTAATTAAAGTCAAATGAATTTGCTGATTATAGGCTTCTTCATCAGCGATATAAATAAACTAGAATATATGCCTGCCGTCTTTCAAGGACGTAAAGAAATCCAATAAAGTATTTCACCTTGATATGCAATGCTTTGCAAGTACCGTAAACCAACCTTGCCAGATACGGTTGCTGAGTACTGACTCAAAATCTCAGATATGATATAACAACGTTTTTCCGACCCTTCCTAAATACAGGGTTAACCAAAACTATTATTAGGATTTCTATTATGGTGACTTTCCACACCAACTTTGGCGATATCGTAATCAATACCTTTGCTGATAAAGCGCCTGTAACTGTCGAGAATTTCTTAAATTACTGCTCTGAAGGTTTTTATGACAACACAATTTTTCACCGTGTTATCAATGGCTTCATGATTCAAGGCGGTGGCTTTGAGCCAGGCATGAAGCAGAAAACAACTAAAGATCCTATCAAGAACGAAGCTAATAATGGTCTGAAAAACAGCCGTGGCACTCTTGCAATGGCACGTACTAATGACCCACATTCTGCAACTGGCCAATTCTTCGTTAACGTTGTTGATAACGATTTCCTGAATTTCCGTTCAGAACGTCCGGACGGATGGGGTTATTGTGTATTCGCCGAAGTCGTTGAAGGCATGGATGTCGTTGATAAAATCAAAAGTGTTTCCACAGGCCGCAGCGGTATGCACCAGGATGTACCACGCGAAGATGTGATCATTGAACGCGTTACTGTCAGCGCATAATTACTGCTGAAGACTAGAGAGTAGTTAATCATTACATGAGTACGCTGTTTATTGCAGATTTGCATCTCAGTGAGCAAGAACCGGCAATTACTGCCGGTTTTCTGCGTTTTTTACGTGAAGATGCGATTCAGGCTGAAAGCCTTTATATTCTGGGTGATTTTTTTGACTATTGGATTGGTGATGATGATCCCAATCCGCTGCATACCACCATCGCTCAGGCCCTTAATGAACTGAAACAAAAAGGTATTCCCTGTTATTTCATTCATGGTAACCGTGATTTCCTGCTTGGCTCCCGCTTTGCCAGAGAAAGTGGAATAATCCTGCTGCCACAAGAAAAAGTGCTGGAGTTATACAGTAAACGCATTTTGATCTTACATGGCGATACGCTATGCACCGATGATATCGGTTACCAACAGTATCGTAAGCGAGTTCATACTCCATGGATCCAACGGTTGTTTTTTCTTCTTCCTTTATTTGCCCGTTTGAAAATCGCAGCCAGAATGCGCGCAGGTAGCCAATACGCAAACAACCAGAAATCTGAAACAATTATGGATGTCAATCAACCAGCAGTTATCGAACACTTCAAAAAGTATCAGGTTGATTGGATAATTCACGGGCATACCCATCGTCCGGCGATCCATGAAATTCAAGTTGGCGATAAAATCGTACATCGGGGCGTATTAGGTGCATGGCATGAGAAAGGTTCGATGTTCAAAGTAACAGAAACATCCATTGAGTTGATATCTTTCCCCTTCTGAGTTCAATTAACTATTTTGGATTTTTCGGAAAAATCGACAAATCAATCAACGCAAACGTTTTCCTTGTGCAATTCGCGTGATATGATCCGCCATCTTAAACATCATCTTTGTTCTGGTAGACTCTCAATACAGGAGCATCTGATTTATGACGGCTAGCCCTGATCCCGAAGCAACTATTACTTCCATAACAGCAGTAAAAACACATCATCACGCTAAAATCGCCATTGTCATGGGATCAAAAAGTGACTGGGCGACGATGCAACATGCAGCCGATATTCTGACTTCTCTTGCTATTCCTTTCCATGTTGAAATTGTTTCGGCGCACCGAACACCTGATAAACTTTTTCACTTCGCCGAGCAAGCCAAAGAGCGTGGTTTTAATGTGATTATCGCTGGTGCGGGTGGTGCAGCACATTTACCGGGCATGTTAGCAGCCAAAACTTTAGTACCTGTGTTTGGCGTTCCCGTACAAAGTGCAGCTCTCAGTGGTGTTGATAGCCTCTATTCTATCGTTCAAATGCCAAAGGGCATTCCTGTAGGTACACTGGCTATCGGTAAAGCCGGAGCAGCCAACGCCGCATTGTTAGCCGCTCAAGTGTTGGCTTTGCATGATTACGCTCTGTTTCAACGTCTGTCAGACTGGCGCTATGCACAAACACGGGACGTTTTGGATAATCCGGACCCACGGGAGGATGCATGAAGCCTGTTTGCGTATTGGGCAATGGTCAATTGGGTCGGATGCTCCGTCAGGCAGGTGAACCGTTGGGAATTGCTGTTTATCCCGTTGGATTGGATGCAGAGCCGGAAGCTGTCCCTTATCAGAGCAGTGTTATCACCGCAGAAATTGAACGTTGGCCCGAAACCGCATTAACTCGCGAGTTAGCGCATCACAAGGCGTTTATCAATCGTGATATTTTCCCGCAGCTAGCCGATCGCTTACCACAAAAACAGTTAATGGACACATTAGGTTTGGCAACAGCGCCGTGGAAATTGCTGTCCGATGTCAGCCAATGGCCACAACTGTTTGCAGAGTTAGGTGATTTTATCATCGTTAAACGTCGAACGGGCGGCTACGATGGACGTGGACAATGGCGAATCCGGCCAGGTGATGAAGCTGAGTTGCCACCTGAAATTTATGGCGAGTGTATCGTCGAGCAAGGCATCCCGTTTACGGGAGAAGTTTCACTCGTTGGTGCCCGTAATGCTCAGGGTGAATCGGTATTTTATACACTGACTCATAATCTTCATCAGGAAGGCATTTTGCGTACCAGTGTTGCTTTCCCCAATGCAGATAATAAATTACAGCAACAAGCAGAAAAAATGCTGTCTACCATCATGGATCACCTAAGCTATGTCGGTGTGATGGCGATGGAATGTTTTATCGTTGGTGACGATCTGCTGATCAATGAGCTGGCACCGAGAGTTCACAATAGCGGTCACTGGACACAAAATGGTGCTTCGATCAGTCAGTTTGAACTTCACTTACGGGCGATTCTGGATCTCCCCATGCCTCAGCCGGAAATATTTGCAGCATCCGTGATGATCAATCTGATCGGTACAGAAATAAATCCTGCATGGCTCAGCCTGCCACTGGTTCATTTACATTGGTACGAAAAGGAAGTTCGCTCAGTGCGTAAGGTAGGACACCTGAATCTGGTTCATTCTGATCGTGATCTATTAAAAACAACTTTACAAAGATTGATTCCATTATTACCTGAAGAGTACCAAAGTGGACTTGAATGGGCACAAAGTAAGTTAAGTTGAAAAAATCCCTGAGGAGCGGTAATGCATAAAAATATGCTTACCGCTTACAGTTTTGGACATAGAAATAATGTTTATTTTTTTGATAATGTTCTGGAAAAAGTATCCACAATCGTTCTCGTCATTTGATCTATCTCATAATTGAGGAAATTGCCGACCTTAATTTTGCTGAGATTAGTCATCCTTAATGTTTCGGGGATCAGGTTTAAAGCAATTGTCTTGTTTTCTTCATCAATGTCATTAATGGTTAAGCTACAACCATGAAGACCAATAAAACCTTTCAGGAAAAAATAGTTAATGTTGTCTTGAGGGATTCGGATAACTAACCGATACGTTTCACCGGTTGCAGTAAATTCGACGACTTCAGCCATTCCTTCTACATGCCCATAAAGACTATGTCCCCCGTTTTCCTTATTCATCTGGTGTGAACGTTCAACATTGACTTCATCTCCAACGGAGAGAAACTTTAATGTTGTGTTATCAGCAGTGAAATCGGAGATATCAAAATAAACTCTATCCCCATTAAATTGGGTGGCAGTCAGGCATGTGCCATCAATAGCAACACTGGCACCGACCGTGACATCATCAAAAAAATGATTTTGATTGCTGACTATTAATGTACTAAAACCATTATTTTTATTAAGTGATAATACTTTCTCTTTACCTTGTACAATACCTGTATACATAATAATTCACCTCAAAATTCAATTTAATAAAATTTTAACCCTATTTATTTTAAACTAGAGTGATAACATTTACTTATCGAGAGATTAAAACAAAATTAACACCTTCAAGCTATTTTTTAAAAATGATTTAAAAACAAAAAAATATGGACTTATATTTTAAAAAATAAATTCTATATCAAAATGTGCTGGTATTAAAATCAGCACATTTTGAAAGCAAAGAAAAAACAAAATAATTGCCTATCGACTAAAGTAATCTGAGAAATCATAAAAAATCCACAATAATTATTTGACATAAGATCACAATTCAATAAATGTGGCTGCTTTACAGTTAATCCTCCACAAAATCACCAGGAGATACTAAGTGCCATTGCCAAGGAAACAGGAAGCCAGCAATACTGTAAGGTCAGCCTCAACAACAATTGTCAATCTATCTGCCATTCCCTTATTTTTTCTTTTCTCAACGCCTGTTCAGGCAGAGGATTTCGTCAATTTTCAATCCATTGATACCAGCCTGTACTTTCAGTCCGAAAATAAAGTTGATCCGAAAAAAAACCTCTCCCCCATTGTAGAAGCGTTTGGGGATTACAAAATCGGCGATATGTATGTCTACAGCATTTGGCAAAATTCGCTGCAACATGACTATAAAGGCGATAAAAGCACCTATTACTATAAATTTGTGCCAAGACTCAGTGCCAGCAAAATCACAGGATACGACCTTTCTTACGGCCCATTGAAAGATGTCCTGTTTGCTCAGTGGATTGCCAAGACCAAAAACGTAAAATATGACTATTTCCCCGGAGTCAGCCTTGATTGGCAAGTGGACAATTTCAGTTGGCTGCGCACTATCTTTTATTTTGAAAACAATGCCAAAGGAAACTGGAACGATCAGCGTCTCCATATTGATTATGGTATTCCTTTCAATAATCAATATGGAGATTTTCGCATCGTGGGAACTTTCGATTACACTCTGGGGCGACGCGATAATCCTGAGATGATCGAGTTCAAGCCTGAGTTGCATTATGACTTAGGGAAACAATTAGGGTATCAATCAGGCCATCTGTGGACAGGGGTTGTTGTGAATCTTGGCAAAAATAAGTACAAAATCAAAAATACGCCTGACTTCCGCACAAATCAATTTAGCTATGGAGTGTTTATTCGATACAGCTTTTTCTAATAAGCACTTAAAATAGTGCCGTTTTTAATGGTTTATATCCTTGATGGGGTCACAATGTCCATTCAACACGACAAATTCGGGCGTACTTATCAGTGGTTTTTGCTGATACTTTTAGGCATGGTCTATTTTTTATCCACAGCAACAACCTTTACGTCATTGGGCGTTGTCCTACCCAGTATGATTAATGAGCTGGGCTGGAGCTGGACTAATGCTGGTTTAGGGTTCACGCTGCTTGGCCTGACTTGCGGGTTATCCAGTTTTCTGCCAACGGTGTTCATTCGCAAAGTTGGTGTTCGCTTTACTCTGTCTGTTGGCCTGCTGATTTTTTTGGCTGGTTTCTATAATCTTTATAACACTCACGCTATTTCATCGTATTTTATCGGTACGGCTTTGATCGGTATTGGTTTTACCTTTTTGGCTACAGTACCGGGCACTTATGTCATTTCACGTTTATATGAAAAACAATCTCTTGCCTTTGGCTTCTATTTTACGATTGGTGGATTAGGCGGTGTGATTGGCCCATGGATCTATTTTCTGGCAACCCGTGTCTGGGGCACATGGCGGATGCACTGGATGATCTCCGCGATTGTGCTTACCATTTTCGTTATCCTGACAATTATTACTCTTCAGGAAGGAAAACGGGAAGTCGCCCATGCCAAGGCGGTGAACCAAAAACATAATAATCAGGATACTCTCAGTATTTATCGCACTAAGCAGCACTGGACTGTGCATCAAGCATTGCGGACATGGCAATTTTATGTGATTTCAGCAAGTTACACTGCATTTTTATGGTGTGGTATTACGGTCAATAGTTTTGCCGTTGCCCATGTGATCGAAAATGGTTTCAGTGAAGCTATCGCCGCAGGATTATTAAGCTCGATGGCCTTTATCAATGCCTTTTCCCGATTAGCGGGTGGCGCAATAGGCGAATGGGTTGATCCGAAGAAATTACTGATTGGCAGCCTGACTATTATCATTCTTGGCTTGATTGCACTAAGTATCGCCTCTTCATGGCCATTCTTGATTGCATTCGCTGTGTGTGTCGGGATGGGATATGGCGTAACTTTTCTCGCTTCCAGTGTATTGCTGGCTAATTATTTTGGCCGAAAACCTTATCTGGAACTGTTTTCGATCATGAATCTGATCTCTACCCTGGCTTGTCTGGCTCCTTTTTTTACCGGTGTCATCAAAGATTATTCAGGCACTTTTACTTCAGCATTTTTAATCATTATTATTCCGGTATTTGTTGTTATTGTCGTGACGTTGATGATGAAACCACCCGTTCAGAAACTGAGAAAACAGTCAGAAAAAGGCACTCAATTTACTGAATAGCGGGTAAATAAACTGAGACAATTCACACAAGGAAATAAATGGGGAGACTTCGGTTCAATGCCTCCCCATTGCAAACTATTTTTCTGATTTTACTCCGGCAAACGTCGGTACTGTCCTTGGTTCCGTAATAACCGAATGCCTAACCAACTACCACATAATGAAAGCAGCAGGCTACTGATAATGGGAAGCAAAATCCACATCTGCCATTGCGGTTGCCATGGGAAATCAAAGACCTGTGTCTGCAATAACCAAAGTGCAACTTCCGCACCAAATGCCGCTGCTAAACCTGCCATAAAGCCAAGCAGTGCAAACTCACTCCACAATGTGCGACGCAATAGTTTCTTACTCGCGCCCAATGTGCGGTATACCACTAATTCAAGCTGACGCTGATTCATTCCTACCTGAATTTGTGCCAGTAGAAGCAATGCGCCGCAAATCATGACCAAGACAACCATAATTTCCAGCGCCTTGCTGACTTGCTGTAAAATACTTTGTGCCTGTCTGATTATCGAACCGATATCCAACATGCTAATGGTCGGGAAATGACGATTAATCTCCGTCAGCAACTTCCCGTCACCTTCATAATGAAAGCTGGTCAGCCACATCCCCGGCTGATTTTCCAACGTCTCTTTGGCGAAGATAAAAATAAAATTCGGATTCACACTTTCCCAATCCACCTTGCGGATACTGCTTACAGTGGTATGGAATGTTCGGGTATCACCTGTGAATGTTAGCTGATCACCCACGTTAATTTGCAAGCGCTCAGCGACGCTCTGTTCCATGGAAACTTCATTCGGCTTCGGCGGCCATGTTCCCTTGATAACAGTGTTAAAAGGCGGCAGCTCTGATTTCCATGTTAAATTCAGTTCACGACGCACTGTTGTACTATTGGGGTGCTTTGCATCAGCCCATTCAATGGCCGATTGTCCATTCACCTCAGTCAAACGCGCGAGAATCACCGGATAAAATTCAGTAGGTTTCACTTGGTACTTAGCCAGTAACTCATTAAGTTGGGTGACTTGTGGCTGAGCGATGTTAATCAGGAAATAATTCGGGCTATCAGGCGGTAATTGCTGCTGCCAGCGACTCAATAAATCGCCCCTTGCCATGACAAGCAAGGCCAATAACATGAATGACAGCGAAAATGCCGCCAGCTGTGTCACGGTCTGGAATGGACGACACATCAATCGATTAACTGCCAAACGCAAACTTAACTGGCGGAATGTCACTCGTCTCAGCAACCATAAACCGCCCCATCCCAATAGCGCCAATAGCAGAGCGATAATCGGAACGCCTGCCAACAATGACCATAACAGAGGCTTAGTACCTGCCAGTAATACCAATCCTCCCGTCACAATCAATACCACCACAGGCAGATAATAACGCAATGGCCAAATCGCGGCAGTTACGTCACTTCTTAATACCCGGGAAGGCTGCGTCGCCATTAATTGATGATAAGGACGGATACCCACCAGCAGAGTTATTCCCAACAATGCGCCAATGGACCATACCCAAGGCCACATCCCCGCTGCGGGTAACATTTTGGGCAACATTCCTGCCAGAATGCGAATCAGTGCAGATTCAAAAATTAAACCTAAAATAGAGCCAACCACTATGGCCGCAAGCAATATGACCAACCATTGTCCGATAATCCATTGCCGCAAAGCCCAACGGCCGGCACCCAGTGTTTTCAGGATAGCAATCAGATTATGTCGGCTACGGCAATAATGGCTCATTGAAACCGCCATGGCTGCCACAGCAAGCAACAGTGTCAACAAAGCCGATAACAGTAGAAATTGCTGCGCACGTTCAATGGATTGTGACAATAGGCTATTGTCTTGTTCCAGCGTCAGCCAACGTTGATCGGCTTTTAATTGCGGGTCAACAAATTGCTGGAACGATTGGATCACATCCGGAGGGCCAGAGAACATATAGCGGTAAGTTAAACGGCTGCCCGGTTGGATTGCACCTGTTGCTTCAGCATCACCAATGTTGATTAAAATTCGGGGCGATATCTGAAATGGACTAAATCCACTATCCGGCTCTTGCAATAATTCTCCGCTGATCCTCAACGTGGTATCTCCCACATCAAGATTATCGCCAACCTTAACCTCCAACAATCTCAGGAGACGAGGAGCAACCAGCACTGTGCCTTGTTCTGGTTTTAATTTTTGTGGGTTGGTTTCCAGCTCGCCATACAACGGATAGTGATTATCTGTCGCTTTCACATCCGCCAGTTGCGGAATATCACCCGCATAGGTCATGGTCGAAAATGAGATTTGACGGCTTAACATCAGACCTTGTTCCTGCGCCCTTTTAAGCCAGGTTTCATCAACAGGATACGAAGCCCTTAAAACCAGATCTCCCGCCAAAAAATCACGGCTTTGATAATGCACGCTCTGATCGATGCGATCACTAATCCGCCCTAAGGACAGTACACAAGCCACCGCCAATGTCAGGGACAACCAAACAATCAGGAGAGATGGTGTGCGCCATTCACGCCAAAACCAGCGCCAAATCATGCTTCTTCCCTCAATTTTCCATCGACCAAACGCAAACGACGCTGGCAACGGGCCGCAAGTTGGCTGTCATGAGTCACTAAAATCAGTGTAGTGGCATAATCATGATTGAGTGAAAAGAGTAAATCTGCGATGCGTTCCCCTGTCTGGCGATCAAGATTACCCGTTGGTTCATCAGCAAACAGGATTTTTGGGCGGGTACAGAATGCCCGGGCCAAAGCGACCCGCTGCTGTTCCCCACCCGAAAGTTGGGCTGGCATATGTTTCAGACGCTTTCCCAATCCCAACTGTTCAAGTAACTCAATGGCCTGCTGACGGCTTTGGTTCTCCGGTTCGCCACGCAACAATGCCGGAAGCTGAACGTTCTCCAATGCATTTAAGGTAGGGATCAACATAAACGACTGAAATACAAAACCGACATTTTCTGCCCGCAACTGTGCCCGCTGCTCTTCGTTCATTCGGCTGATATTTTGTCCCAACAAATGAACATTTCCCGCATTGCCATCATCCAATCCTGCAATAATCCCCAACAGCGTTGATTTCCCTGATCCTGACTCACCAATTAATGCAATTGTCTGCGCTGACTCGACAACCAGCTCAACACCTTGCAATATATTAATTACCTGTTCCCCTTGACCAACATGTTTAGTGAGATGATGAACTTCAAGAATATTTTCTACAGCCATGTATTTTTCCTTTTGTTGTTAGTGCTATGCAGTGCCAGAGCAACAGCAGCGGATACTCTGCTTATATTGGGTGATAGCCTCAGTGCAGGATATCGCCTGCCTGTTGAGCAATCCTGGCCTGCTCTGATGGCAAAACAGTGGCAACAAGCCGGCAAAAAAACAGCTATTGTCAATGGCAGTATTAGTGCCAATACCGCCACACAAGGGCTTGAACGTCTGCCTGAGTTATTAAAGCAGCACAATCCCAAGTGGGTTTTGGTAGAGCTTGGTGCTAATGATGGATTGCGTGGTTTTCCCATTCAAAACATAGAACAAGATTTGCAACAAGGCATCAGTTTGATTAAACAAGCCGGAGCACAACCTTTGTTAATGCAGATCAGAATCTCTCCAAATTACGGGAAACGCTATACGGAATCCTTTGCAAAAATGTATCCTGTTCTGTCTGAACGCAACCAAATTCCTTTGCTGCCATTTTTCATGGAGCACGTTGCTATCAAACCGGAATGGATGCAGGATGACGGGCTGCATCCGAATCAATCCGCGCAGCCCTTTATTGCTGATTGGATGTCGAATAAACTATCGGCATACATCAATCATCCTTAAGTAAAAGTATTTCTTAATAGTAAATCATTTATTTCCATAAATTGATGCAGATAAACAGGTAAAGTTATGCAAAAAGCGGTTCTTATTACTGGGTGTTCTAGTGGGATCGGGTTGGCTGCGGCCAAGGCACTTCATCAACGTGGTTACCGTATACTCGCAGCTTGCCGTAAGCCCGCTGATTTATTGCATATGCGTGAGTTGGGATTCGAACCCATCCAATTGGATTTGGACGATCAAGCAAATGTGGAACGCGCCGCTAAGACAGTGATCGAATTAACTGAAGGCCGTCTGTTCGGATTATTCAATAATGGGGGATTTGCCATTTATGGGTCATTGGAAAGTATTTCCCGCGAGCAGATGGAAAAACAGTTTTCCACGAATTTCTTTGGAACTCATCAACTGACCTGCCTGCTGTTGCCGGCAATACGCGCTTATGGCGCAGGACGAATTGTCCAGACCAGCTCTGTTATGGGATTACTCTCAACACCGAGACGTGGTGCATATGCAGCCAGTAAATATGCTCTCGAAGCGTGGTCAGATGCTTTGCGGGGAGAACTGGCAAACACGGGTATCAAAGTCAGCCTGATAGAACCCGGCCCAATTAATACGCGTTTTACAGAAAATGTGAATCAGACCCAGCAGGATCAACCTGTAGAGAACTCAAGCATTGTCCGTCATTTCACCCTTATGCCTGAAGATGTTGTATCAAAACTGATTCACGCTCTGGAAAGCCCCAATCCTAAATTACGTTATTCTGTGACATTATTGACTCACGCAGTGAAAGTAATGCGTCGTATACTCCCCGAAAAATGGCTCGATAAAATCGTGTGCTGGCAAAGTCGATAAACATTGAAAAACTCATAGATGTGCCTTATCTATTCATGTAATTGCCTTTCATGTAATTTCCTTAAAACGACCCGGAGAGAAAAACCATGGATCTAACAGCGAATACAAACAGTAATACCGCCTATCTTATTGATATTAATGAATCGAATATTGCAGAAGTCGTTCAGCTCTCACTGACTCAACTCGTCGTATTCTACTTCAGTTCAGCACAGAATCTGCATTGCCATGAACTGGAAACGACACTTGAGAAAATTGCACATGAGTATGCAGGGCAATTTGTTCTGGCTAAAGTCAACTGTGACCAATTATCTCATCTTGCCGCACAATTTGGTGTTCGTGGCTTACCGACAGTGCTGTTTGTAAAAGAAGCTCGTCCTGTGCAGGGATTTGAAGGCATTCAAACAGATGAAACCATCCGAAAAATTTTTTCTCAGCTTCTCATCCAAGAAGAAAAATCCCCGTTAGAGCAAGTGAATGATTTACTTGCCGAAGGCAACAATAAAGAAGCCTTACCTTTATTGAAAGAAATCCATAAGGAAAATCCACAAGATACGGATATCGCATTGCTGTTGGCTCAAGTTAATCTTTCGCTCAATCATCTTGAAGACGCCCAAAATATATTGGATACCCTGCCATTAGAAGCGCAAGACGAACGTTATCATGAGTTACTGGAGTATATAAAATCCCAGCAAGAAGCGGCTGATTCACCTGAAATTAGGCAACTTCAACAAGATCTGGCATCTCAACCAGAAAATGCAGAATTGGCTGTTCAACTTGCTTCCAAATTACACGAAGTCGGTCGTAATGAAGAAGCGCTTGAATTACTGTTTAGCTTTCTGAGAAAAGATCTGGCGGCTGCCGATGGAGCAGTGAAAAAGACCATGATGGATATTATTTCTGCTCTCGATACGGGTGATACTCTAGCATCTAAATACCGTCGTCATGTATACTCTTTGCTCTATTAAGTAAAAAACTCTTATGCATTCCATAATTGACTAATAAGGGAATTGTTATGGATTTATTTTCTTTTGGTGCTGTACCTATCCTGATCATTATTGCTGTGGTTATCGTTTTTACCTGTGTAAAAACCGTTCCGCAAGGTTATCAATGGACTGTTGAACGCTTTGGGCGCTATACCCGCACATTAACCCCCGGCTTGAATATCATCATGCCATTCGTTGATAGAATAGGACGTAAAATCAACATGATGGAGCAGGTTCTGGATATCCCGTCGCAGGAAGTCATTTCCCGGGATAACGCCAACGTAACCATTGATGCCGTCTGCTTTATTCAGGTTGTCGATCCTGTACGTGCTGCCTATGAAGTCAGTAATCTGGAATTGTCCATCATCAACCTGACCATGACCAACTTCCGTACCGTACTGGGTTCAATGGAACTGGACGAAATGCTTTCTCAACGTGACTCCATCAATAGCCGTCTGCTGACTATCGTTGATGAAGCAACCAACCCGTGGGGAGTCAAGATCACGCGTATTGAGATCCGTGACGTGCGTCCGCCTAAGGAATTGATCTCTGCGATGAACGCTCAGATGAAGGCAGAACGTACCAAACGTGCAGATATCCTTGAAGCAGAGGGTATCCGTCAGGCTGCTATTCTGAGAGCGGAAGGAGACAAACAGTCACAAATTCTGAAAGCAGAGGGTGAGCGTCAGTCAGCCTTCCTGCAAGCAGAAGCCCGTGAACGTGCCGCAGAAGCAGAAGCCCGCGCAACTAAAATGGTGTCTGATGCGATTGCCGATGGTGATATGCAGGCGATTAACTATTTCATTGCCCAAAAATATACTGATGCCCTCACCAACATTGGTGCAGCAAATAATAGCAAAGTGATTATGATGCCACTGGAGGCCAGCAATTTAATGGGGGCTATTGGCGGTATTGCTGAGCTCATCGGCGAAAGCAAAAAGAGCAAACAGGATAAATAACCATGATTGAACAGATCGCCACACAGCCAGCTTGGTTCTGGCTCTGTTTTGGTGGGCTGCTTCTGATTGCAGAATTGCTGGGAACAGGAGGATATCTGTTGTGGACAGGAACAGCCGCTATCGTTGTTTCCCTGCTCACATGGATCTTCCCTAATATGGGCTGGGAACTGCAAGGTATGCTGTTTGCTGTTCTGACTTTGCTTTCTGTTCTTGCATGGCGTAGCTGGCTACGCCATCGCCCACGTCAGACTAGTGATAAAATTCTTAATCAGAAAAACCACCAGTTGATTGGTCTGCGTACCCGTTTAATCACCGATACTGAAAACGGGTTCGGACGAGTCAAACTGGCTGATGGCAGTTGGCGCGTTCATTGTGACCGGGAACTTTCAGCCAATACCGAGGTTGAAATCATCGCCGTCGATGGGATCACATTGAAGGTGAGGCCTCTTCCTCATTAGCCATAATTAGCCATAATGCGTTAACCATGATGCTTACAGCAGCCAGATCCAGATAAATGCTCAATGATGGGGCAATCTGCCCTATCATCTCCCGGACATTCAGCCGCCAATGTCAGCAATTTTTCCTTTATCTTTTGCAAATCCACAATCGCTTTGTCTATTTCCGCCACTTTTTGCAGCGTCGCTGTTTTTACATCTGCGCTGTGACGGCTGGGATTGCGGAATAACCGCAATAACTCGCGACATTCTTCCAGCGTAAATCCCACTTCTTTCGCCTGACGTAAAAGCATCAGTTCATCAATATGCTTTTGCTGATAATAGCGATAGCCGTTATCACCCCGCTCCGGCGCAGTGATCAGGTCTTTTTCTTCATAAAACCGGATTGCTTTGCTGGTTAAACCGGTCTTTTGGGCAATTTCACTGATATTCATAATTTCCCCTTGACCTTCCCCTTGCAGGAAGGTTTAGCCTTAATGATATACCACTCTGTATCAGGAGAGATTGTCATGTCCACAACCATCATTCTTGCACTTCAAGGCTTAACTTGTATGCATTGTGTCGGCAGCGTCAAAAAAGTACTGGAAAAAATATCCGGTGTCGAACAGGTTAATGTGAATCTGCATTATGCCAAAGTTACCGGCGATGTTTCATCTGATGTATTAATTGCAGCCATTGTTGCCGAAGATTATCAGGCTTCTGTCGCCATACAGCCTGATACTGAATTGCGGTTGTCAGGTTTGAGCTGCATGAAATGCGCAAATAAAACACAAAAAGCATTAGAATCCATAGAAGGTGTCATTGCTGCGCAAGTCGATACCCAAACCGCAAAAATCTATGGTCAGGCAGAAAGCAGCGAGCTAATTAAGGCCGTCGAACAAGTCGGGTATCACGCTGAATTAGCAACGGGAGAAGATTTCCCAAAAACTGAGCCGCTGACAATATCTGCCTCACAAATTCCGGAGTCTTTGGCAGCGGCAACTTCTTCTTCTCCTTCTTCCTCTCCCTCTTCTTCTCCGGTAAGCAATGCTATTGATGACACTATTGATGACAGTGTTCAGCTTCTGTTGGATGGTATGAGCTGTGCCAGTTGTGTCAGCAAGGTACAAAAAGCATTGCAATCCGTTGATGGGGTGGAAAATGCCAGAGTCAATCTCGCAGAACGGAGCGCCTTAGTGACTGGCAATGCATCCTCCAATGCCTTAATTGAAGCCGTTATCAAGGCAGGTTATGGAGCAGAAATCATTCAGGATGAAACAGAGCGTCGTGAACGCCAGCAGCAAGTTGCACAAGCCAATATGCGCCGTTTCCGTTGGCAGTCAGCTCTTGCCTTAGTAGTTGGCGTGCCTGTCATGGTCTGGGGAATGATAGGCGATAATATGGTACTTACGCCTGCAAATCATGCTATTTGGCTCTCTATTGGTCTGCTGACACTTGCCGTCATGGTATTTGCAGGTGGGCATTTTTATCGCAATGCGTGGCAAAGCCTTAAAAATGGCAGCGCAACAATGGACACACTCATAGCACTGGGTACTGGTGTGGCATGGCTCTATTCCATTAGCGTCAACCTATGGCCTGATATTTTTCCGCCTCAAGCCCGCCATCTTTATTATGAAGCCAGCGCAATGATCATTGGTTTAATCAATCTCGGGCATGCGTTAGAACAACGGGCACGCCAGCGTTCCTCCAAGGCACTTGAGCGATTATTGGATTTAACACCGCCAACTGCGCGGGTGGTGACAGATGAAGGTGAGAAAACACTGCCACTGGCCGATGTTAAACCCGGTATGACATTGCGCCTGACAACGGGAGATCGTGTTCCGGTCGATGGTGAAATTATTCAGGGTACGGTCTGGTTGGATGAAGCCATGCTAACGGGCGAACCGATCCCCCAGCAAAAATCAACAGGCGATGCCGTTCATGCAGGCACTATCGTTCAGGATGGAACAGTATTGTTTAAAGCCAATGCAGTCGGCAGCCAAACAACGCTCTCACGTATCATCAAATTAGTACGTCAGGCGCAAAGCAGCAAACCAGAAATCGGTCAATTGGCAGACAAAATATCATCAATATTTGTGCCCGTTGTTGTTGCCATCGCTCTGATTGCCGGTGCTATCTGGTATTTTATCGGCCCTGATCCACAAATCATGTATGCGTTAGTGATCATCACTACCGTATTGATTATCGCCTGTCCCTGTGCACTTGGGCTGGCAACGCCAATGTCTATCATTTCCGGTGTAGGACGGGCAGCAGAATTAGGAGTATTGGTACGTGATGCGGATGCCCTGCAACACGCCAGCCAACTGGATACGATTGTCTTCGACAAAACAGGGACCTTAACCGAAGGTATGCCATTGGTAACGGAGATCCACACGTTTAACGGATTCACCGAAGAAGAAGTCTTGATATGGGCTGGCGCATTAGAAAATGGTTCAAACCATCCTCTGGCAAAAGCAATCTTGATGAAAGTTGGAGATCGAAAACTGCCAGAAATAGCGCAATTCCGTACCCTGGCAGGGTTGGGTGTACGGGGTGAAATTGGAAATACCACTTTGTTATTGGGTAACTCAAAACTACTTGAGCAAAATCAGATTGAAACAACTGAGTTAATCCCTTTAATTGCAGCCCAAGCGGAAAAAGGCGTAACGCCCGTGATTCTGACAGCGAACGGGAAAATCGCAGCGCTGTTTTCCCTCCGTGATCCCTTACGCCAAGATACTGTTTCCGCCCTGCAACGTTTACATCATCAAGGATATCGTCTGGTCATGCTGACAGGAGATAATCCCGTGACAGCCAATGCAATTGCTAAAGAAGCTGGCATTGATCAGGTGATTGCAGGAGTATTACCAGATGGTAAAGCATCAGCTATCCAGTCACTTCAGTCAGAAGGACGAAAAGTTGCCATGATCGGCGATGGTATTAATGATGCTCCTGCATTAGCGCAAGCCGATGTCGGCATCGCAATGGGTGGTGGCAGTGATATCGCCATTGAGACTGCATCAATTACTCTGATGCGCCATAGCCTGCACGGTGTTGCTGATGCGGTTGAATTATCAAAAGGCACACTGCGCAATATGAAACAGAATCTGTTTGGCGCTTTTGTCTACAATACGTTAGGTATCCCAATTGCCGCAGGTATCTTATATCCGTTTACGGGAACATTACTGAATCCTGTGGTTGCAGGTGCAGCGATGGCATTATCTTCAATTACTGTCGTCAGCAACGCCAACCGGTTATTGCGTTTCAAACCTAAGTCCTGAAACGGTATTCAGAAAATTACTTTCTAATCTATAACGTTCTCATCGATAAAAAGCTAAACAAAATATGTTTAGCTTTTTATCCGCACTTTTCCCCCTTTCCTGTTAATCCTTAACGAGTTAGCATACTCTTCAATGCCAGTCATTGGAGTATGAAAAATGGGGAAATTAATGACATATTTCAATAAGATATTAGGATTCAACTCCCAGCGACATTATCCTTATCCCGCTTTCGATATTAATCCCAGACAAGGCGTACAATTGCACATTGTTGGCAGTATCCATATGGGAACAGAAAACATGTTCCCGCTCTCTGAGATTCTGCTGGAACAACTGGAGCAATCTGACGCAATGATTGTCGAAGCTGATATCACTCAGACTGGTTCTCCTTTCAAAGGAAAACTGCCCGAACAAATTGCGCTATCACAACGTCTATCCCCTGAACATTTTGACCAATTACAGCATTATTGCCAAATTCTCCAACATCCTGTTGAGTTACTGGAACCATTGCCATCATGGCAAGTTGCATTGATATTACAGGCGGCCCAAGCCCAATATTTGGGATTACGTCCCCAATATGGTATTGATTACCAATTGCTGAACAGTGCAAAATCCATCAATAAACCCATTATCGAGTTGGAAGGTGTGAATACGCAGGTCAATTTGCTTACCGACTTACCAAATGACGGACTTTCTCTGTTGGAAGATACGCTCAACCATTGGCATACCAACGCCCGAGCTTTACAGACTATGATTAGCTGGTGGATGAATTATAAATCTGAACAACAAGATCAGATATTGCCGATGACATTCTGCGAAGAGATTTATCAGACCTTAATGGTTGAACGCAATCGACAATGGAGTGAGCAGCTATATAACTTACCAACGGGAAAATATTTAGTTGCTGTGGGTGCTTTACACCTGCATGGAGAAAATAATTTACGACAGATGTTGGTAAATCCACAACAATAATACGTTTACACGTTCCATCTTTATAGGAAAAAATATGACTCCCGCGATTGTCTTGCTGGAAAAGCAAAAAATTAATTTCAACCTTCATCCTTATGAACATGATGCCAATGAACATAATTTCGGTGATGAAGTGGTTAGGAAACTCGGTTTAGATGCCAAACAGGTTTTTAAGACGCTGCTGGTTTCACTGAATGGTGATCCCAAAAATCTTGCAGTCGCTGTTACTCCAGTCTCCGGGCAACTCGATTTGAAAAAAATTGCCAAAGTCTTCAAGGCCAAGAAAGCAGACATGGCTGATCCTCAATTAGCACAAAAGGTTACGGGTTATTTAGTCGGTGGCATTAGCCCACTGGGACAGAAAAAGCGCCTTCCCACTGTGATTGATATTCAGGCGCGAACTTTACCCACTCTGTTTATCTCTGCTGGTAAACGAGGCTTAGATATTGAATTAGCGCCCTCTGATTTATGCCAACTACTTAGTTGTTCATTTGTTGATATTGCTAAACGCTGAAAACACATTGCAATTGCCATTAATTTTTTTCGAGCCGGCTCGGTTTTATCCAAAACAGAGCCTTGTGCTAAATAATAATGCAGATATACTCCCCGTATAGAAAAAAACACTTTAATTACCATTCCAATTAACTTAATCAAATAAAATAAAGGAGGATAAATATGGCCACCTCATCATTTTTCCGACAAATTGTTATTACAGATCCAAAGGCCATTAAAATGCTGAGAAAAGCTAATAGAAGACCAAGAAAGAAAAATTTTGAAGAGATAGATTTTGAGGCACAACAGAGAGAGGCTATAGAGATATTAAAACGAAAATTATTACCTTAGGGAAAATGCTAACGATTTTTGGCAATGACAAAGCAAAAGAATATTTACTTTCGTTTTCTTGCCCATTAGATCGTGATATAGAATCATTTTTACATCTAAAATCAATTAGATTTGAACAGGCAGATGCGGCAAGAACCTACTTGGTTTTGGGCACTGAAGGCTTTATTCTGGCTTATTTCTCTTTAACATTTAAGGAACTACCAACAAATAATTTCGCTCTTTCAAAGACAAGAATAAAGAAAATTAATGGTATTAGTAAGAACGCAACTTCGCTAAAAGTTTATTTAATTGGCCAAATAGCTAAAAATTTCTCATTACATGAAAACCCAATAACACTTAATGATATTTTATCTTCCATTAATATTATCATTGAAAAAGCACAAGAATTAATAGGAGGAAGAGTCACAATTCTAGAATGTCAGAACAATTCAAAAATAATTTCTCTATATGAAAAACATGGATTTGAAAAATTACCAATAAAAGGAGAAGAGAAAGCATTAGTTACCATGCTATTTAATAACTAGATTACTATTAACTTTAAACCCTCTCTATTTTAGATTATGCATAGCACTCCCAAATGATAATAAGCAAAAGACCATCTATATTACAGATGGTCTTTTTATACGGATAGCTAACAGTTGTCTATTGAACTATGGTGATCACTTATGCGCAATTTCACCTTTCGGCTCATAATCGGAGGCTTTCAATGGAGAATGTTTTTCAATATATCCTTTTAGCACTTCAGCATCGACGAAACCTGTGTCAACGTAACCAGGCAAATTATCAACACGTGGATAACCATCTCCTCCAATCGCATTGAAATTCAGAGTTGCCATACGATAAGTTTTATTTGGATCTAGTGACTTACCACCAATTTTCACATCACTGATATTTTTACCATCAGTCACGAAGCTAACGTTATAAAACTGTCCGTAAGCACCAGAGTCCTGTTTCATCTTCGCAACAGCCGTCAAATAAGGCAAAACTTCGCTGCCCTTAAAATCCACATAAACCAGCTGATTGGCAAATGGATGCACTTTCAGGACATCTTTGTAAGTAATATCACCCGGCTCAATAGAATCACGAATGCCACCACCACTCATTACTGCAAAATCTGCGTTTGTCCGCTCCATCTGGGCAGCTAATACAAGATGAGCCATGTTAGTTTGGATAAAACGTACCTTGCTGCGATCACCTTCCAGTTTGCTATCTACCGTACCCACTTGAATACTGAGTTGCTCGTCGCCTTTATTTTGGTAAGGTGTTAACAATTTCAGCATTTCAGGATCCTGCTGAATTTCATGCGTATAATAAACACGCTCCGAGCTACCATCTTCTTTTGTCACTTTTTTCTTTAAGTTAATCGGAATCAATTGATAATGAACTAATTTGAGCTCACCATTACGAAATTGAAAATCAGCACGACCCACGTATTTTCCCCATTCGTGAGCCTGAACAATCCACGTACCATTTTGGCGATCTGGGGAGCAAGGTGTTCCCGGTACATAATCTACTTGTTTATAGTTTTTATTCTCCGCTGACATACAGACCGGATCTTGTGAATGTCCCCCCACAATCATATTTAAATAACCCGCAGGCAAACTACGTGCCATTTCAACGTCACCCGGTGCATTGGTGCCATGATGACCATCGTTATAGTGCCCCATATGTGTTGCCGCAATAATCACATCCGGTTTTTCGTTCTTTTTCAGCTCATCAATGACTTTTTTTGCTTCTTCAGCAGGCACACGAAACTCAACATCTGGGAAATTAGCAGGATTACCTATTTTCGCCGTATCATCCGTTGTCAGGCCAAGAACAGCAATTTTGATACCTTGCTTATCAAACATGACATAAGGCTTAAATAAACGCTTGCCCGTGCTGGCTTGGTAAATATTGGCAGAGACAAACGGGAAGTTTGCCCATTTTTGCTGTTGATACAACACATCCAAAGGCTTATCAAACTCATGGTTCCCCAATGCCATTGCATCATACCCCACCAAATTCATTCCCTTAAAATCTGGCTCAGCATCTTGCATGTCTGATTCCGGAACACCAGTGTTAATGTCGCCACCAGATAATAACAATACGCTGCCGCCTTTCTTGGCAACTTCTTGGCGAATAGAATCTACCACCGTTTTTTGGGCTGCTAAACCATACTCGTCATGATCGTTATGCCAGAAGTGACCATGATGATCGTTAGTATGCAGAATGGTAATGTCGTAGGTTTTATCTTTTTCCCACGCAGCAGCAATTAATGGTGTCAATAACAAAGAAACAGCGAGCGCACAAACTGATGCTTTAAAAGAAAATTTCATGGGGTATCTCCATGTGTTTTAAATTTTTGTTGGTTATATCCGTCATCTTTCAGGTTGCAGCACAGACAACAAAGCAACAACTTGAAATCAATCGGGTATATATAACTGTGTATCGTATTTTTCTGATCAGGATTACATACTTATGTCATTAAATGATGTCTTCTTTCACCTTTTTGGGATAATTATCAAATTATATTGATACGCATGAAAATTTTATTAACAGCCTAAGATGTATTACAGTATAAAAATCAAACAAAAATTCCATATTAGCCATTTACCTACAGGCTACATTGATAAGCGAATTAACATGAGCGAACAAAGCAGCACAACTCCCTTACCAGATTCATCAACAAAAACACGCCGGACTGTTTTTTCAATACTGGGGGCTATCAGTTTATCCCATTTGCTGAATGATATGATCCAATCGCTGATCCTTGCGATATATCCCTTGCTGCAATCTGAATTTTCTCTGAATTTCATTCAAATTGGAATGATAACGCTGGCTTATCAGGTAACCTCATCTCTGCTGCAACCTCTTATTGGTCTGTATACGGATAAACATCCACAGCCTTACTCATTACCTATTGGCATGGGATTTACGTTATCTGGGTTGCTTCTACTGGCCTATGCCGAAAGTTTCCCTGTAATATTGATAGCTGCCGCACTCGTTGGGACCGGTTCATCGGTTTTTCATCCAGAATCATCACGAGTTGCGCGAATGGCATCCGGTGGGCGTCATGGGCTGGCACAATCCTTATTTCAAGTCGGGGGAAATTTAGGTAGTTCACTCGGACCGCTACTGGCAGCTATTTTCATCGCCCCTTATGGCAAAGGAAACGTTGGTTGGTTTTCTCTTGCGGCACTGCTGGCAATTGTGATCCTATTGCAAGTCAGCCAATGGTATAAAATGCAGCATAAGATCAGCTCTTCCAAATCTTCACTTCACGTTTCTCTGCCAAAACTGCCTCGAAAAACAATCATACGTTCTTTTGCCATTCTACTGATGCTCATTTTCTCAAAATATTTTTATCTGGCCAGCATCAGTAGCTATTACACCTTCTACTTGATCCAGAAGTTTGGCCTGTCAGTACAAGACGCTCAAATCCATCTGTTTGTCTTTTTGTTTTCTGTAGCTGCCGGCACTCTAATTGGAGGGCCGATAGGAGATAAAATAGGCCGTAAATATGTCATATGGGGTTCTATTCTCGGCGTTGCTCCTTTTACCTTATTATTACCTTATGCATCCCTATTCTGGACAGGCGCGTTGACAGTCATAATCGGCATTATATTAGCGTCGGCATTTTCTGCTATCTTAGTTTATGCCCAAGAGCTCATCCCCGGTAAAACCGGTATGATTGCAGGTTTGTTCTTCGGTCTGGCATTTGGTATGGGGGGCGTTGGGGCTGCTGTTCTCGGCTATGTAGCAGATAAAACCAGTATAGAATTAGTTTACCAAGTTTGTGCTTTTCTACCACTCATTGGCCTTTTAACAATATTCTTGCCAAATATAGAGAATAAAACAAAAAAAATAATAAAAATAAAGAGATATAAAAAACACAATTAAACAATACTTCTTTGTAAACATTCGTAAATAATGACAAGATCTACATAAAATCACATTAAAATAGCATTTATGTAGATCACTCGCATTTTCATCACCAAGTATATTTTTTCAGCAAGTTATTTTTAATTACTTATAAAATATATTATTACCCACCTAACTATACAATTTATTATACTCTACCCCAGAAGGAGCCTTGATGGAGCATTCGACACCTCTGATCACGACCATTGTTGGTGGTTTTGTTCTCGCCTATCTGCTTGGTATGCTTGCGCAGCGCCTGAAGATCTCACCTCTGGTAGGCTACCTTGTAGCCGGTGTACTAGCGGGTCCTTTTACTCCCGGTTTTGTTGCTGATACTTCTCTGGCCCCTGAGCTTGCAGAAATTGGTGTGATATTACTGATGTTTGGTGTCGGTCTACATTTTTCACTTAAAGATTTGTTAGCAGTCAAATCCATCGCCATTCCTGGTGCTATCGCTCAGATTGCCGTCGCAACTTTATTGGGAATGGGATTATCCGCCCTACTCGGCTGGGGGCTATTCAGTGGCATTGTATTTGGCCTGTGCTTGTCTACTGCCAGTACAGTGGTATTGCTCAGAGCATTAGAAGAACGACATCTCATTGATAGCCAAAGAGGGCAAATCGCCATTGGCTGGTTGATTGTTGAAGATCTGGCAATGGTTCTGGCGTTGGTATTACTCCCCGCCGCTGCAAGCATTCTGGATAGTCAAAACGCCAATATTGGTCAATTATTGCTTGGACTGGTCATTACAATTGGCAAAGTTGTTGCCTTTATTCTATTGATGGTTTTTGTCGGGCGTCGCCTGATCCCCTGGCTACTGGCGAAAACTGCCAGTACAGGTTCTCGTGAGTTATTTACGCTGGCTGTCCTTGCCATCGCATTAGGTGTTGCTTACGGAGCTGTAACACTATTTGATGCTTCATTCGCCCTCGGAGCATTTTTCGCCGGCGTGATACTGAATGAGTCAGAACTAAGCCATCGGGCAGCGCAAGATACCTTACCACTGAGAGATGCTTTCGCAGTGCTTTTCTTTGTCTCCGTCGGCATGTTGTTTGATCCAATGGTTCTGTTCCAACAGCCTTTGGCTATTTTAGGAACGCTTGCCATCATTATTATTGGCAAATCACTGGCGGCCATGCTGCTGGTCAGGGTGTTTGGTCATTCAAGACGCACAGCATTGACGATTTCTGTCAGCCTCGCCCAAATTGGTGAATTTGCCTTTATTCTGGCTGGACTCGGTGTCGCTCTGGGTTTATTGGACGGGGATGCCCGTAATCTTGTGCTGGCTGGTGCCATCATTTCTATCATGTTAAATCCTGTCCTCTTCAGTTTGCTGGATCGCTATCTGGAAAAAACAGAAACCATTGAAGAACAATTAATTGAAGAAACGCTGGAAGAAGAAACCCAGATCCCTGTCGATATCTGCGGCCATGCAGTTGTGGTCGGTTATGGTCGAGTCGGTCGCTTACTTTGTCAACACTTACAAGAAAGAAACTTTCCGGTAGTCGTGATTGAAGATACACGCGCTCGATTTGAAGAGCTGAGAGAAATGGGGATCAGTGCGGTGATGGGTAACGCGGCCAATAAAGATATCATGGCGCTGGCACGACTCGATTGTGCCTGCACGTTATTTTTAACGTTCCCGAATGGTTACGAGGCAGGTGAAATTGTTGCCAGTACCAGAGAAACCCGATCAGATATCAGTATCATTGTACGTGCTCATTATGATGATGAAGTCACCTATATTACAGAGCGTGGAACTGACCAAATCATTATTGGTGAGCTTGAGATAGCAAGAGCGATGGCTGATGCACTTCCTGAACATTATGAGGCAGCTTGTCCAATAGAGCCTCCTCCATCACTTTTATCAGCAAGCCCATCATCAACAGCATAACAAACTGTCGTTCAAGGAATATCCCCAAGCTATGGGGATATTCCGGGAATATTATGACTTGCCGGTATTACCGTTCCCAGTAAGACTCTTCCAAACTATCTTCTTTCTCCGGTAATCCTCTGGTCAGACGTGGAGAATGCTGGCTCAATACCTGATAACTCACCCTGTTTGCGTATTTACATACTTGCGCCAACGACGAGTAAGTTAAACAAGAGCGCATATGCTTACTGGAGTTCGGTACGTTCATGCGATGATAACTATTGGCAGTGATATCGTGCAGTAATGCTGATAATGCGCCATCCCCGGCCCCATTGGTATTCATGATTTTTTCAGGGCCACCCATGTAAGGCTCAATGTGGGAATAAACCCGCATTGGGTTCTGACAATCGGCTTTACGCATCGCACGGCTGAATTCATAACGGTTAAATTCCGCAATTGCACCAGGCAACAAAGGATGCGATGTCTGCCGTTTGTATTCCTCTTCCGTATAACCCGCCATATACAACCCAGCAGGCCCGGCAGTACACAACACCAAATCCACCCAATTAAGCGCCATATCTGATGCTAACAATGGATCACTAAAACCCGTCAGCTCATGAGCTTCATCTTCATTCATTGCAACAACAGAAATATTTTCAGCCAGGAAATCACGCCACCACTGTGGATCATCCGCAATGACGTATTTTGTACCCAATGTCAGAACAACAGGTACACCATGCTTCTTCGCATATTCGATAGCTTTCATCGTCGCTTCAGGCATTGGCTCGCCTTCTTTAGACCGCACTAAATAAGCGGTAATTACCAATGCTGATGCTTCTGCAATAATGTGTTCCGGGATGCTTTCCGGGCGGAGTTGATTCATTAAACCAGGACTGATAGCAAACGTTCTTTCACCACTTTCTGTCACTAAGGTAAAACAGCGACCTATTGGACCATCAACACCCTGAAGATGGTTCAAATCCATACGACTGGATGTATTGCAAAGATAGCAATATGCATAACTACCTATCTGGATGTTATTGCACATAGCACCAAGCAGAACGGATTTGTCGTCAGCCAAAACGGAATAATTGTGCAGGGTATTGCCAATAGTGCCACCTGCGAATTCATGGCTGATTAGATTATTTTCAGCCAGTTCATTATAAAGTGCCTCAGCTACATCATCTTCTATAACTAATGAATGCCCCTGGCTCAAATTATAACGCTGGATAAAACTCTCATCGACTTTGGCTTCAATATCTACCAGTGTTTGGTCAATGCCGACGATGTAGGCTCGGTTATTTTCGGTGTCCACCGTCTCTTTGATGGGTTGCAGTAGAGGATCTCTTAAACTGACAGGAAAATAGTGTTTAGATTTACGCTTACCAGGGAATTTCATAATTAATTGCTGCTATAGAGCCAAAATATGCGGCATATTAGCACAATATGGTGTAGCACCATACTGTGACAAAACAAAAAACGCAGCAACAGAAAGAACAGAAAGAAAGACAAATAGCCAGTGTTGCAATAACACTGGCTGTCAAAAGATTAATTATTCAAGCTCGATATTTAACGAATACCGGGTGTAAAAAGTATTCGCTATAATATTATTAAGCTTCTTGTTCCTTGCGACTACGTACCATATGACGCAGCAGAACAAACATAACGGATAAAATAAACCCGATAAAACCCGCACCAATCAGAATCAGCAAACGCTTCGGTGAGTCTTTTGAAGTTGGTTCATACGGTTCCTGCATATACTTGAATGGTTCGAAATCCACCTTATCAACGTTCACTTTTTCCAGATTTTTAATATATAACTGGCGGTTACGCAGATCAGCATCAATTTTAGTCGGATCGGTAATTTCTTCGGTAATCTGGAGCTTACGTTCCAATGCATCAGAACCCAACGCAATCGAATAATCCGGGTCATCTTTGATCATTGCCCCGCCATTCGATACGGGTCTTTTAACTCCCGCTGAGTTAGCAATGGAAATCGCATACTTCAATCGTTCAATATCGACACTACGCATATTGCCAATACGAGATATATCAATATCGTACAGCTTTTTCGAGTATTCCAGCTTCTGGTGAACCATATCGTTCAATTCGTCTTTTATCTGATCACGAACAACAGAAGACACAAAATTGATATAACCCGTTAACAGATTGTAGGAATCTTCTGCATTATCCGCACTGAAAGAGAGCATGGATTCATTCACATCATCATCTTTTTTAGGTATGGAAACGGAGATATTTTTGTTGACGACTTGCTCGATCAGCTTTCTTTTTCCCTGCCCAGAAGCATCATCATTTTTAGTAAGCAAGGTCTTAAAGTAATCAGTATTGATTAAATACTCTTCACGCAATACACGCGAATTATAGTTTTCAATAAAACGATTATATAACGACGCTTCTGTGATTTTTGGCTCAAGATTCAGAACGTGCAAATCCGTTAATGCATTTTTTAATGGTTGGAACTCTTCCAGTCCTGGTTTTATCACTGCCGCTGTACTGGTCCATTTCTGGGGCAGAAATGATGCGAAACCAAAACCAACAACTGCAAAAACAAACGATATTGCAATGATCAAATATTTTGATTGGAAGAGTACTGAGAATAATTCAAACAAATCAATTTCATCTTCCTGAGCGGGATGATAATAGTTTGAATGCTCTTCATAAAAATCTGGGTGTTTAATAGGTTTATTACTCATTATCTATAATGTCCAATCCAAATAATTTTGTTTTTCATTGATCCGCAAGCTTCTTATCCCGCTCACAGTACTCATTGATCTAAAAATTATATCCTTAAAAATCAGGTAACTACCAATGAATAATACTCTTCATGTCAGATAAAGCACCGTGACAAGCGGCTGCGAGTTATTTAATGACGTTATTTACTAATTTTTCGAGCAACGAAATGTGGGACACATTATCATTAAGTGCGGGGATATATTCAAACTTTTTCCCACCCGACGCCAAAAAGATAGTTTTATTTTGCTGCTTAATTTCTTCCAAAGTTTCCAGACAATCCGCTGAAAAGCCCGGACATACCACTTGAACATGCTCCACACCCTGATTCGGCAATGATTGCATTGTTTTATCTGTATAAGGTGATAACCACGGCAGACGACCAAAACGAGACTGATATGTCATCATGATTTTATCTGCCGGGTAGTCCAGTGCCTGAATCAACAATTCAGTCGTCGCTTTACAGTCTTGCGGATAAATATCGCCCATCTGTGCCAAACGTTCAGGAATACCATGATAGGAAAGAAGCAATCGATCAGGCTGACCATGATTTTCAAAACTCTGCTCAATGCTTTCCTTTAACGCAGCAATATAAGCAGGATGCGTGGCATAACTACGGATAATATGCAGGTTAGGAATGGTACGATATCCCTGCAATATTTTGCTGATGCTATCAAATACTGCTGCCGACGTTGTACTGGAATACTGAGGGTATAGTGGCAGTACAATCAAATCCTCGACGCCTTGTTGCAGCAAATTATCGACTGTCTGAGACAAAGAAGGTGTGCCATAAGTCATTCCCAAAGCAACGGGAATGTCCGCTAGTTTTTCATCCAGCAATTTTTGCTGACGACGACCATAAACCAGCAAAGGAGATCCTTCTTCTGTCCAGATTTCTTGGTAAAGCTTAGCAACACGGGAAGAGCGGAAAGGAAGAATCAGACCATATAGTATAGGTTTCCAAATCAATGGAGGAATATCAACTACCCTTCTGTCACTTAGAAATTTTGCCAGATAACGTCTTATTGCTGCTGGTGTTGGTGCATCCGGTGTACCAAGATTTACCAGTAGAACACCATACTTCTTACTACTCATTCCTCTACGCTCCATTTAAATAACTCACAATCTAGTATATACCCAATGGATTTTGAGTTGCAGCGCAACGGCAAGTGAGTGAATTTTTGTAGATTGGGGGGCGACTACAAAGAGTCAGACCGGAAAAATCAGACGATAAAAAACCGCCTGATCCTGTAGTGAAAGAGACATACCCGTCTTTCAAGTTGCAGCCAATACAGCTGCAACTTGAAATCCATTGGATATAGCAATTCAAGATGTAACCATTCAGGAATAAGCTATACCCGTCATCATTCACCCAGAATGCTGGCCAATTCTGCGCTGACTTCAGCTACTTGACGAGTACCATCAAGTTTGAAGTATTTTGTATTACCTGCCTGAGCTTCTTTCTGGTAGTAAGAAACCAAAGGAGCAGTTTGTGAGTGGTATTCAACCAGACGTTTACGGACAGTATCTTCCTGATCATCTTTACGGATAGTCAGTTCTTCACCAGTAACATCATCTTTGTTATCCACTTTTGGCGGATTGAATTTGATATGGTAAACACGACCCGATGGAGCATGTACACGACGACCAATAATACGTTCAACGATGATGTCATCGGGAACATCAAATTCCAGAACAGAATCAACCTGAACACCCGCTTCTTTCATGGCATCAGCTTGTGGAATGGTACGTGGGAACCCATCCAACAAGAAGCCATTACGGCAATCATCTTGTTGGATGCGCTCTTTAACCAGAGCAATAACCAGCTCATCAGTTACCAGTTTACCGTTATCCATCAATTCTTTTGCTTGCAAACCCAATTCTGTGCCCGCTTTTACTGCGGCACGCAGCATGTCACCTGTCGAAATCTGAGGAACCCCATATTTCTCCATGATAAATTGTGCCTGAGTCCCCTTACCGGCGCCTGGTGCGCCCAGCAGAATAATACGCATTGCGTAAATCCCCTTTCTATTTGCTTTTTGTATTTTTTAAAGAAAACGAACTACCATACCACTTGAATGGGAGATGGCTCAAGAAAACAGGTAAACGTTTTCGCGTGATGAAAAAAATAAACCACGCTCCATTCTCTGCTGAAGCGTGGTTTTATCATGATTTTACTGAGATTAAGCTTTTTCGGTTAATAATAACTGATTCATTCGGCGAATGAATTGGTTTGGATCATCCAGTGTCCCACGCTCTGCAAACAGCGCTTGATCCAGCAGCAATTCTACCCAATCGGCAAATTGAACATCATCATGAACATCAGCCGCTTTCTTAATCAGATCATGTTCCGGGTTCAGTTCAAAGTTGTAGCTGACTTCTGGGGCTGATTGGCCTGCCGCCGCAAATAGCTTCGCCATTTGGGTGCTCATTCCGTTGGCATCAGTTGTTACAATCGCAGGTGTATCTGTCAGACGGTGAGTCAGTTTAACTTCTTTCACCCGCTCACCCAACAGCGTTTTCACACGCTCAACAAATGGCTCCAGTTTTTTATCAGCTTCTTCTTGCTCAGCTTTATTTTCATCTGCCAGTTTGTCGAGGGATTCATCAGCCTTGCTAACAGATTGGAATGATTTACCATCGAATTCAGTCAGGTAGCTCATCATCCATTCATCGATACGGTCAGACAGCAGCAGAACTTCAATGCCTTTCTTACGGAATATCTCCAGATGCGGGCTATTCTTCGCCGCAGCATAGCTGTCTGCAGTAATGTAATAAATCTTTTCCTGCCCTTCTGTCATGCGACCAATGTAATCTTCCAAAGAAACCGTTTGTGCCGAACCATCATTATGGGTTGTAGCAAAACGCAGTAATTTGGCAATCGCTTCTTTGTTTGTACCGTCTTCAGCAGGCCCTTCTTTCAATACTAAGCCGAACTGCTGCCAGAAAGTTTGGTATTTTTCTGCATCGTCTTTTGCCAGTTTGTCCAGCATCTGCAATACACGTTTAGTCAGCGCACTGCGCAGGTTGCGGGTGATTGTGCTGTCTTGCAGAATTTCACGGGATACGTTCAACGGCAAATCGTTGGAGTCGATCAGACCACGAACAAAACGCAGGTAATTTGGCATGAACTGTTCAGCTTCATCCATGATGAATACACGCTGTACATACAATTTCAGACCATGTTTATGCTCCCGGTTCCACATGTCCCATGGCGCTTGGGAAGGAATATACAGCAGGCTGGTGTATTCCTGTTTACCTTCAACGCGGTTATGGCTCCAAATCAGAGAGTCAGTAAAATCATGGGAGATGTGCTTGTAAAACTCTTGGTATTCTTCGTCACTGATTTCTGCTTTACCACGAGTCCACAATGCTTGGGCTTTGTTGATTTTTTCCCAAGTAACGGTAACTGTGTCATCTTCTTCATTTTTAGTTTGGGTTTCAATTTCAACCGGCAGAGCAATGTGGTCAGAATATTTGCCGATGATTGAACGCAGGCGCCAATCATTGAGGAATTCACTCTCCTCATCACGCAGATGCAGGGTAATTTCTGTACCACGAGCTACTTTTTCAATGTCAGCAATGGTGTAATCACCTTCGCCTGTTGACTCCCAGAATACGCCCTGATCAGCTTCTGTACCCGCAGCACGGGTACGTACAGTAACTTTATCCGCAACAATAAACGCAGAGTAGAAACCGACACCGAATTGACCAATCAATTGGCTATCTTTAGCCTGATCAGAGCCAACGGATTCAAGAAATGCTTTAGTACCGGATTTTGCAATCGTTCCCAGATTGTCAATCACTTCATCACGGGACATGCCGATACCATTATCGCTGATAGTGATAGTTTTCAGCTCGTTATCAACAGATAAACGAACACGCAATTCACCATCATTTTCATACAATTCAGGCGCTGACAAAGCGCGGAAACGCAATTTGTCGGCAGCATCAGATGCGTTTGAAATCAATTCACGGAGAAAAATTTCTTTGTTGGAATAGAGAGAATGGATCATCAACTGCAACAGTTGCTTGACTTCAGACTGAAATCCACGGGTTTCCTGACCTTTCATGCTCATTTGTTACCTCAATCTAAATCCAGTTCAAATATGTAAAATCGGACGATGGTAATCAGATGGGGATAGATCCGGAGAGTTTCAAGTTAGAACAACAAGAAGAATGTAAATTAGTTTAAGGACAGCATAAATTTGTTATGGATGGCGGCATAATCCGCAGCGCCATCCATTAGAATTTCCCATTAAGTTGAGAATTTAGCCGGGAATTTATTTGGGAGCTAAATCAGAATTGGGCGCTGAATCACAAATCAGTGATTTTTTGACGACCAGCCAGCGAATGGGACAGCGTTGTGCCATCCACCATTTCAAGCTCCCCGCCAACCGGAACACCGTGAGCAATCCGGCTGGCTGTCACACCATACTGCGAACATATTTCTGCAATATAGTTTGCCGTTGCCTCTCCTTCGACAGTTGGATTCGTCGCCAGAATCACTTCTGACAAAGTTTCAGAAGATAAACGTTCTTCTAAACGATCCAGACCAATATCCATTGGCCCAATACCATCTAGTGGCGATAAATGTCCCATCAGGACAAAATAACGCCCAGCAAACTGACCCGTTTGTTCAATGGCATGAATATCCGCCGGACTTTCCACCACACAAACCTGTCCATTTTGCTGACGACGGGGATTGGCACAAATCGAGCATTGCTCTTGTTCAGTGAATGTCCGGCAATCTTGACAATGACCAATTTCAGACATCGCTCGCGTCAGTGCCTGTGCCAGCCGCATTCCACCACTGCGATCTCTCTGCAATAGATTAAATGCCATCCGCTGAGCAGACTTAGGGCCTACGCCGGGCAAACAACGCAGTGCTTCCATCAGTGATTCAAGAAGAGGACTGGTTTGCATTAGAATGGCATCTTGAAGCCAGGCGGTAATTGCATGCCGTTGGAAACGCCAGCCATTTTCTCTTTCTGAGTTTCTTCAATGCGACGAGCTGCATCATTGAACGCAGCAGCGATCAGGTCTTCCAGCATATCTTTGTCATCATCCATCAGGCTTGGATCGATTTCAACACGACGGCAGTTATGCGCACCATTAATAGTGATTTTTACCAAACCTGCACCAGATTCACCCGTAACTTCCAGACTTGCAATTTCTTCCTGCATTTTCTGCATTTTGTCTTGCATCTGCTGGGCTTGTTTCATCAAATTGCCCAAACCACCTTTACCAAACATAATTCTCTCTCTTCGCTATAGCCACAGCATAAAGATACGCAGTGGCGGTTAAACAGGCCGGATACTTTCTTCATCCAATTCTGCATCAAATAACTGCTGAAGTGTTTGAATCGTTCTATCCGAAATAATGGATTGGCGCGCTTGTGCCAATTTTTCTTCATAAATGGCTTGTCGCCATTCCAGAGGCGTTTTTACCGCAGGATTATCATCTTCAATAATACTGAGTTCAACAGGCTTTCCATGCAATTGACTTAATGCTTCTGCCAATACTTTCTGAGCCGATGCAGAATTCAGGTGGCGCTGCTGTGAACGCAAATGCAGGCAAAGACGATGTTCATCAACCTGTTCTTTAAACGCATTCAGTGCTACCTGCTGAACTAATTTTGGAATATGCAGTTTATCAATTTCCGCAGCCCATGGATCTCTTTGTTTCGATTCAAGAGTCAGTTTTTCTGCCAGCTCTGCTGTCTTTTCATGCTCAAGCGCCGCTTTTATGGCTTTTGGCGTGGTAACCGATACCTGCTTTTCTTCAACATTCGTAGCCCGCCAGCGATAAGCCTCTTTCTTTACTGGCTTAGGCTCTTTCGCTTTAGGAATATAAGATTTAGGTCGCTGCTCGGCGACTGCTACCAATCGATCCAGTGCCGAACTAGCCGGCTTAGCCTTCGCAGACTCTGCCGGATCAGACTTTTTTGGCGGTATATTTCCCTGACGGGTCAGCGAACTTCTTGCCTGCAATAATTTTGCAGTTGGGCTGTTCGCTGGAGCCGCTGTGTCCATTGATTTGGACACTCTCTGTTCAGCCCGTTCGCTTTCTCCATTATTGGAAACAAACTGAGTCCGGGCTATTGGCGCTGAAGTTGAGACTATTGGTGCTACCGGGGTTTCCGCTGTGGGTGATGAAGCCTCATCAATCACAGCCTTGGGATGGAATGCCAACGCACGCAATAGAGCCATCTCCACACCCATCCGACGCTCTGGTGCATAGGGGAGATCTTTGCGCCCCACCAGTAACGCCTGATAATAAAGTTGCAAATCGGTCGGAGAAATGGATCTTGCCAACAGACGCAATCGTCCCTCTGTTGAAGAGGAATCGATTTCAAGCTGCTGAGGCAATAACTGGATCATGGCAATCCGGTGCAACAACGTTAGTGTTTCTACCAGAAGAGTTTCCCAATCCACACCACGCGATGCAACTTGTTCAACCAAAGCCATCATTTGTTGACCATCGGCACGAACCAATGCTTCGATCATTGCCAATGGTTGATCGTCATCCAGTGTTCCCAACATCTGACTGACGATATCTGATGTCAGTTTTCCCCCGCCAAGAGCAATCGCTTGATCCGTTAAACTCAAAGCGTCACGCATACTGCCATCCGCAGCTCTCGCAAGCAGCTGACGAGCACGGAGATCACTCTCTATTTGTTCTGCATTAAGTACATGTTCCAGTTGGCTGCTGATTTGATTCACATCAAGCGCTTTCAAATGGAATTGCAGACAACGTGAAAGGATCGTGACAGGAAGTTTCTGTGGATCTGTTGTTGCCAAAAGAAATTTCACATGTTCGGGCGGCTCTTCCAATGTCTTCAACAACGCATTGAAGCTATGGCGGGAAAGCATGTGAACTTCGTCAATAAGGTAAACCTTGAAACGGCCTCGGGCAGGAGCATACTGAACATTGTCCAGCAATTCGCGAGTATCTTCTACTTTTGTTCGGGAAGCGGCATCGATTTCAATCAGATCGACAAATCGCCCCTGTTCAATTTCAAGACAGTTCGCACACTGACCACACGGAGTCTTTGTAATACCCGTTTCGCAATTCAGTCCTTTTGCCAGCAAACGTGCAATTGTAGTTTTACCTACACCGCGAGTGCCGGAAAAAAGATAAGCGTGATGGAGACGCTGGTGCTCAAGACCATTCGCCAACGCAGTCAACACATGTTGTTGACCAACTACACCAGAAAATATTTGTGGGCGCCACTTACGGGCGAGTACCTGATAGCTCATGAATACCGAAGAAATTGAACATGACTGTCTAACATGCTAGCACAGCCTCACCATGAACGGCGAGGCTGATGTACTAATAATGCAAAAATCAGAACAATCAGTGGCCGGGGAATTCAATAAGTGTGTAACTGTCAACGCCTTGTTTTTTCAGGCGCTCAGTACCACCCAAGTCAGGCAGGCCAATGATGAAAGCCGCTTCAGATACTTCGCCACCCAGACGACGGATCAGGCTTACTGTCGCGTCAACCGTTCCACCTGTTGCGAGCAAATCATCAACGACCAGCACTTTATCCCCTTCGTTAATGCTGCTTTTATGGATTTCCAGCGTATCAGTGCCATATTCCAGATCGTAAGTTTCGCTCAATGTTTCACGCGGTAATTTGCCTTTTTTACGGACAGGCACGAAGCCAACGCCCAGACGCAGTGCGACAGGCGCTCCGAATAAGAAACCACGTGCTTCAGTACCAACAATTTTCGTTATGCCTTTACCCTGATAATGTGATACCAGTAGATCGATTGTGGCTTGGTAGGCAAGAGGATTATCCAGCAATGTGGTTATGTCACGAAAAAGTATTCCCTCTTTTGGATAGTCAGGGATTGTTTCGATACTATTTTTAATTAATTGCAGTTGTTGTGCGTTAGCGGTCATAATCGGTGCCAGCCAGTTTATAAAAAACGAAAACGGTAAAATCTATTCAAACTACCGGAAAAAAGCAACTGTAAAGCAAGCTGCCGCCTATATTTTATTGAGTTAGATCAAGCTACATATCTATCTCATCGAGAGTCGTTGATACCAAATAAAATAGATCAACGAGTAAGCTTTTATACCCAATAGATTTCAGGTTGCGGCCAACAAAGCTGCGACTTGAAAGACGACGGATATATGAACTGATTATTTACGATAACGGGATGCTGATGGGCATACAAAATTTATTAAGTGCACTTGAAAAACAGATCAGTATTTTAGAGGGAGATCTCGCTTTACTGACCGATATACCTTTTTCCATTGCCCGTTTTGATCAGGCGCTATTCCATCATCACAGTAATAAGCTTGGTGGATATATGCAAGAGATCCAACAAAATATGAGGCAGTTGAAAGCCTGCGTAACCGATAATCGTATTGAGCAGGTGAAGTTTCTGTCTGAACGATTAGTGATACAAATAGAAGCTTTGAAACGCGAAATATCAACCCAAGCGCTAAGAAAACAGGAAGATAAATTTGAGCATCGATCACAAGAACGGGATCTTTATCAGCGACTGGCAGAACATCAAGATTATGAGCGCCGGTTAATAGCCATGATCGATGACAGGGAGTTACAGTTAAATAAACAAATTATTCTTAACGATAAGTATAAACTGCAAAAAGAAATCGCTGCTCTGGCGGGAAGATTAGCCCGCTGTCGTCAAGCACTGATGCGCATCGAAAGATCGATAGAAAAACAGGAAAACTCAGATTAGCCATAGGGAAAATAATCAGTTATGACTCTCAAACAAGCACCACCTGAAGTTCAGCTCGCGGTAGACCTTATTTATCTGCTCGAATGTAATGAAATTTCTCCTGCCATCGCATTGGCTGCATTGGAAATCGTCAAGCAAGATTTTCAAGGAAAGCTGGAAAAACAGACCAAAAAGCCTGAGGAATAGATGAGATTAACGCTTATTCCATCAGGCTCTATTTTTTACGGAAAAACGGTTTAAGGTAATAATGGCTTGTCGCCAGAAGAAAATTTTCCATCCGGATGGTGATTATCACCACGACTCAACGGTTTCTGTACTTCTTGCAAACTATTGCCCTCATCATTGTGCAAATAAACTTCCAACTGGTTAAATGCGATATTGATGTCATTTTCGCGGCATAACTTATCAATACTACGGTTAACTTCATCCACAGTACGACTGCGATCCCCCAATTCCCGCACATAAAGCCTCAATTCATGATCCAGTGTGCTGGCACCGAAACTCATAAAGTAAACCTGCGGTCCTGGTTCGTTCATCACGCGGGCATTGTCGTTGGCCGCCTTTAATAAAACTTCTTTTACTTTATCCAGATCAGAACCGTATGCGACGCCCACCTTAATGATAATCCGCGTGACTGTATCAGAAAGCGTCCAGTTGATTAGACGTTCTGTCACAAATGCCCGATTGGGGATGATCACTTCTTTACGGTCGAAATCCGTGATTGTCGTTGCCCGAATGCGTATCTTACTGACTGAACCCGAGTAAGTTCCTATCGTTACCGTATCGCCAATACGGACAGGACGTTCGAACAAGATAATCAGACCCGAAACAAAGTTGGCAAAAATTTCCTGTAAACCAAAACCTAAACCAACCGAAAGAGCCGCAGCCAGCCATTGTAATTTATTCCATGAAACACCCAATGTTCCTAGCGCAGTAATTCCCCCAATCCCAATGATCAGGTAAGTCAGTGTCGTCTTAATCGCATACGAAGAACCTTGCTGTAACTGCAAACGGGACAGAACCAATACCTCCAGTAATCCCGGCAGGTTTCGCATCATGACCCATGAAATCACCAGCATCGCTATCGACAGAGCAAAATCTTTCAAGGTTACGTGCTGTAGGACGTTGCCCAATTCTGTCGTGGTGCTGTATTGCCACAGATTGACCCCATCGAGGTAAGAAAACACCGTCACTAAATCAGACCAGATCCAATAGAAAGCACCTAAAAAGATCAAAAACAGCACCATGCTAGTCAAACGCAATGATTGCTGGTTAATGCGATCCAGCTCCATTGGCGGCTCTTCCAGCACCTCGCCTTCTGCCCCTTCTTTCATTAGAGACTGACGGCGGGCAATCGCACGTCGATAGGCAATACTACGTGCAGCAATTCCCAATCCCCGCAAACAGGTCTGATAACTGATATGCCAGAGGAACATTAGATATAAGCTATAGAGCCAACGTTCTGTCAGACGCAGAGTGGTATAAAAATAACCAGATACCATCAATACAATCAAAATCAGTGGCGCAAAAGTCAATGCTGTCACCACAATGGTGCGGATCATATGGGCGCTTTTTTCCCGCCATACCTGCCGACAAAATGGAAAGACAAAAAGAAAAACAAAGAACAGGCAAATCAATACAGTACACTGACCGATTACATCATCAGACAATCGCAAAGGATGTTTAACACCCAATGTTATCCAGAACAAAATCGGCAACAGTACAATCGCCAGGCGCCCAAGATTTTTACGGAATAAAGTACAATCCGTACTGTTCAGAGCAAAATGCTGTTCTCCGATCCCTCCTTTGACGAGAATTTGATAACTGCAACTATACATAATCCAAAATAATGCCAATTGGCGGGAGAATCCCCAAATCAAATCACCTAAATCATCATCTGATTTCGAATACCAATAACCTATCGCCAGTACAATAAAAGCGATCGGCAATGTTTTTACCACTGTCAGTATCAACGCCAATGGAGTGTGCAATTGGCTGTCACGACGAAATTGCCCTACCTCATCAGCAATTTTCTGCAACTGGTCATTAATGCCTTTGGTCTGCCAACGTAAAAATAAACCCACCAACACAAGGGGGATCACAAAATGGATGGAATTCTTTAGTCCCTTAATAAGAGCACTAAAACTCAAACTGATATTCAGATGAACCAACTCTCCCTGAATCAGTTCAGGTAAAGATTTCAACCAGACTAAATTCATCGGTTTGTTACTATTTACCCAAAAAATCTGCTGAACGAGTGTTTTTTCCAGTGATTCAGTGACATCCAGCAATTGCTGCTGATCCATCTGTAAGCTGATGGCAAGTGTGATTTGATTTCCCAATTGATTATTGAGCTGATCCAAAAGTTCACGACGAACATCCAAAATCTGATTAATGGCATTACGAATTTCACTAACCATCTCAGGGGATTCGTTTTTTACTCTATTATGATTATCGTTTAATAAATTATCGATATAATCATTACCCTGATAAAGCTGATCTCGTTCCTGAGTCACTTCAAACTGTTCCAGACGCAAGTCAGCTATTTTCGTCGGTAAATCTTTTGTCAGAACATTTTGTGGTACTTTTAACTGCTCCTGAAACAGAATTCGCGATAGCAATAAGCTGCCGCGCAATACCTTAACCTGCTCTTTCAGATTACGTTCAGACTGGATGGTTCGTTCAAGAAAGTTCTTAACAACAATGTTTTTCTGCGCCAATTGGTTATTATCACGTGTTGCTGCAACCAGTTGCTCACTCAGTTCACGGTTGGTCTCGATTTCCTCCTGAACCAGCGGATTATCCTGAATATATAAATTTTTACCGTCCTGAGTTTGCGCTTCTTTGGCTGTTTCTTCAGAAAGAACCAGACGCTTTCCACTCATCACATTCTGAATAAATTGGACATAAATTTCTAATTGTTTAATTTGAAGCGTCGTGTAATCCCGTTGCTGCTGTAAAAGCATCTGTAGTTGCGTATTAGCCCGTAAAGATTCCTTTTGGTACTCATTTTGCTGCATCAAGAAAAACTGTTCTACCAGCAATAATTCCGTCTGGGTATGACTCGATTCCGGCTGTTCAGTCAGTGTATTGTTGAGCTGATTACGTATTTGCTGCAATCTTTGCACGTTACGAAATAGTATATTTTGCGCACGTTCCGGCTGTGTTTGCAGACCGATCAACTGACTATTGTAGCTGGCAAGATTCTCCTGCGACCGCTGTAAACTATTCAGTGTACTATTCCACTTCGATTCAAGCTGTTTCAGAGACAGCATTTCCAACGTCTGTTTATATTCATTGTCATCCTGCGGAGAGTTATTTTTCAGACTCTCCAACCCTGCCATAATCTGACGTAATTTTTGCGGGGCCTCTTGCCGATTTTTTTTGAGCAAATCGGAGTCCATCTTCACTTGATCTATTTTGTCAAAGAAGGAGAGCGCTTTTTCCAAATCAGCTATTGATACCTTCTCCTCAACCGTATGTTCTTTACGTTCAGTCAGGAGCTTGAGCTGATTCTGAATATCATTGCGGGTTGGAACATCGCTATTGAAAGCCGCATAAACAGGAGAAAAGAGAGATAACAGAAAAAAAAACAGAATAGGTAATTTTAGTGCATTAATTGCCATATGCTGCTCCACTGGCAATGATAAGAATAGATTCCATTGACATTTTCTCCTGTTATTCAAGACGCATTTTTTCTTCGCGACGCAAGTGGTGGCTATATTTTAGGGTGTCAATGAAACTATCCACCAAGTAGGTTGCCTGTTCTTGAATATTAAAACTGTCCGGCGAGAATGACCAGTTTTCCAATAATCCCGTCACTAATGCCCTCAACATTATGGCAGAGCGCCTAAGATCGAGGTTATAAGGTAATTCTCCTTTCTGAATACAGGCCTCCAGCATTTTTTCAATCTTCTTGTAATCGGAAATACAGGTTTCCCGCAGCTCTTCAACTAATGAAGACATTTCTCCGACGAACTCACATTTATGAAAAAAAATCTCTATTAACTGACGACTTTGGAAGTCGTCAATCATCATTCTTAATAGGGAAACCAATAAAGATCTCAACGCAAGGAGTGGATTATTAGGGTGTTTTGCCTGATACTCTTTCTCTAGCTCATCTATTTTGTGCTCTGATATTTTGCAGACAATAGAAAGTAGATCCACTTTATTTTTAAAATGCCAATAAATTGCACCGCGGGTAACACCTGCTTCAATCGCGATATCTGATAATGAAGTAGCAGAAACACCACGCTCAGAAAAAGCCTTTATCGCGGCGTCTATAATTTGTTGACGTGTTTGTTGTGCTTGTTGTTTAGTTTTTCGTGCCATTTTCATGCCATAAACTTTGTTTTTGACGGAGGCTGATTTACATACATTCATGTATGTTTGTACTATAGCACCCTTAATCAATGAAGTAATGATTTCACGCGTTTGATCAAAGCGTCTATATTGAAAAATTGAGGTTTACTTATGCGAAAAAACAGGGGAGTTTTGCCTCTGGCTACATTACTGGTACTTTCAGGCAGTTTCATTCTCTCTGGATGTAACGAGAATACAAATACACAGCAAGGAGCCACAGGCGGGTATGTTCCTGAAGTGGGTATCGTAACGCTGAAAGCAGAACCTCTGACAGTTATCACGGAGTTGCCCGGTCGTACGTCGGCTTATCGTGTTGCTGAGGTTCGTCCCCAAGTCGGCGGTATAATTCTGCAACGTAATTACAAAGAAGGAAGTGATATTGCGGCCGGAGAGTCATTATATCAAATAGACCCGGCAACCTATCAGGCAGAATACAGTAAAGCTAAAGCAAATCTGCTCAGAGCCCAGGCCAATGAGAATGTTTCCCGCCTGACTGTTGAGCGTTATAAATCATTGTTGGGTACACAATATGTAAGTAAACAGGAGTTTGATAAAGCAAATTCTGACCATGAACAGGCAAACGCAGATGTTCAATCTTCTAAAGCAGCATTGGAAAGTGCCAGAATCAATTTGGCCTATACCAAGGTAACCTCGCCTATTTCTGGTCGTGTGGGTAAATCCACCGTTACAGAAGGAGCTTTGGTGTCTGCTGGGCAATCAACAGCGTTGACAATCATTCAGCAGTTAGATCCTATCTATGTTGATATCACCCAATCAAGTGATGACTATCTGCGGCTTAAAAATGAGATTGCCAAAGGAACTGTTCAAAAAGAAAACAAAAAGACCAAAATACGTCTAATTACTGACATGGGACAAGAGTACAGCAAGGAAGGATATCTTGAGTTTTCAGATGTAACAGTTGATGAAACAACAAGTTCTATCACTATGCGCGCTGTTTTCCCAAACCCGAATGAAGAATTACTCCCGGGGATGTTTGTCCGTACCAAACTGGAAGATGGTGTGCGTCGAAATGCGATCTTGATTCCCCAGCAAGCGGTTACCAGAACTCCGCGTGGTCAGGCAACCACTATGATTGTCGATAAAGATAATAAAGTGGAATTGCGCAATATTAATGCTGATCAGGCAATCGGTAACAAGTGGTTGGTGACAAGCGGCTTGAAAGCCGGGGATAGAGTGATCATTACAGGACTACAAAAAATAGCACCGGGCATAACGGTTCAGCCAGTAGAAACTGATCTGAATGCCAAACCTACGGCTAATCAAGCTGAGCCTGAAAAAAAGCCCCAATAAGGAGTCGGTGATTCATGCCTAAGTTTTTTATCGAGCGGCCAATATTTGCATGGGTAATTGCAATTGTAACTATGCTTTCTGGTCTATTGGCAATAATGAAATTACCTGTGGAGCAATATCCTGCAATTGCTCCACCATCTATTTCTATCTCTGCGGTTTATCCAGGAGCTGATGCAACAACGGTACAGAATACTGTCACTCAGGTTATTGAACAGAATATGAATGGTATCGATAATCTGGTGTATATGTCTTCTAACAGTGATTCTGCTGGTCACATGGCTATCACTCTCACCTTTGAAGCGAATACAAATCCGGATATCGCCCAAGTTCAGGTACAAAATAAACTGCAACTGGCTATGCCTCTGTTACCCCAAGAAGTGCAACAACAAGGCGTTAGCGTTGATAAAACAACCAATTCATTTTTAATGGTTGCAGGATTTATTTCTGAAAATGGTTCAATGAGCCAGGATGACATTGCAGATTATGTTGGAGCCAACGTAAAAGACTCCCTGAGCCGCGTCACAGGGGTCGGTGAGGCTCAGCTGTTTGGTACTCAGTATGCTATGCGTATCTGGCTCAATCCTGATAAATTGATTAACTATAAAATGTCCACGGAGGATGTCATCAATGCCATTAGAACACAAAACAATCAGGTTGCAGCCGGGCAGTTAGGGGGAACGCCTCCCGTTCCTGGACAACGCTTAAATGCATCGATCATTGCTCAGACCCGTCTGAATTCTCCTGAAGAATTCAGCGATATCTTGCTGCGTGTAAATCCCAATGGCTCACACATTCGCCTGAAAGATGTCGCTACCGTTGAGCTTGGTGCTGAAAACTATAGCATCATTGCTCGGTTCAATGGCAAACCTGCAGCAGGTATCGGTATCAAACTGGCTACCGGCGCCAACGCACTGGATACGTCGAAAGCCGTCCAAGAAGCTCTGGCTGAGATGAAGCCATTCTTTCCGTATGGATTGACTGTCGTATATCCATACGACACTACACCATTCGTTAAGATTTCTATTTTCGAAGTTGTGAAAACGCTGACTGAAGCTATCCTGCTCGTCTTTGTTGTGATGTATCTGTTCCTGCAAAACTTCAGGGCCACGTTGATTCCGACCATTGCGGTTCCCGTTGTATTGCTGGGTACATTTGCCATTCTGGCCGCATTTGGCTACTCCATCAACACACTAACCATGTTTGCCATGGTGCTCGCCATTGGTCTGCTTGTGGACGACGCCATCGTTGTGGTGGAGAACGTTGAGCGTGTCATGCAGGAAGAGGGGTTATCCCCCAAGGAAGCCACCAAGAAATCAATGGGGCAAATTCAGGGTGCTCTGGTCGGTATCGCTCTGGTGCTTTCCGCCGTATTTGTTCCAATGGCATTCTTCGGAGGAGCAACCGGGGCCATTTACCGTCAGTTCTCAATCACTATTGTCTCGGCGATGGTTCTGTCTGTACTGGTGGCTTTAATCCTGACACCCGCACTCTGTGCTACCATGCTAAAACCTATCGCCAAAGGCAGTCATGGTATCCAAACAGGTTTCTTTGGGTGGTTTAACCGCCTATTCGAAAAGAGTACCCATCACTATACCGATAGTGTTGCCCGTATGCTGCGTGGTACAGGTCGTTACTTGGTCATCTATGTCATGCTAGTCGGCTGTATGGCTTGGATGTTTTCCAGCCTGAAATCTTCTTTCCTGCCTGAAGAAGATCAGGGCGTATTGTTGGCTATAGTTCAATTACCGTCTGGCTCGACTCAGGAACAGACACAAAAGGTATTGGATCAAATCAATGATTACTTCTATACCGAAGAAGAAAGTGTTGTTAAATCTGTGTTTACAGTCAACGGCTTTGGGTTCGGGGGTCAAGGGCAAAATGCTGGCCTGGCATTTATCAGCTTAAAGGATTGGGAACAGCGCAAGGATGAGAAAGACAAAGTCCCAGCCATCGTTGGACGTGCAAATGCCAATTTCTCTCAAATCAAGGAAGCACTTGTCTTCGCATTTAATATTCCTTCAATTGTAGAGTTGGGTTCTGCCAGTGGTTTTGACTTCCAATTGATTGACAGAGGGAACCTTGGACATGAAGCACTGACCCAAGCACGTAATGAACTGCTTGGTAAGGTTGCCCAACACCCTGAGATGCTGAAGAATGTCCGTCCTAATGGACAAAATGATACGCCTCAATACCGTCTTCATATTGACCAGGAAAAAGCAGAAGCACTGGGTGTTTCCGTTAACAACATCAATTTAACATTAGGTACAATGTTTGGTGGACGTTATGTTAATGACTTTATTGATCGCGGTCGCGTCAAAAAAGTTTATATCCAGTCTGAGGCCTCTCACCGTATGTTGCCAAAAGACATCAGTAATATGTATCTCCGCAACTACCTCGGCGAAATGGTTCCATTCTCTGCATTTATAGATACATCCAAGGAACCATGGGTTTATGGTTCTCCACGTTTGGAGCGCTATAACGGCTTGCCATCCATGGAAATCGTTGGTGAGGCCGCGACAGGAAAAAGTACCGGTGATGCCATGGCATTCATGGAGGAACTCGCATCTCAGCTACCAAAAGGGATTGGCTATGACTGGACGGGTATGTCGTTTCAAGAGCGTCTGTCTGGTAATCAGGCACCGGCATTGTACGCACTGTCATTGATCGTCGTGTTCCTTTGCCTCGCTGCTCTATATGAAAGCTGGTCAATACCTTTCTCTGTCATGTTAGTTGTCCCTCTGGGAATTATTGGTGCATTGGTGGCAACCTCAATTCGTGGCTTGGACAGTGACGTTTACTTTAAAGTTGGGTTACTGACAACAATTGGTCTATCAGCGAAGAATGCTATTCTTATCGTAGAGTTCGCCAAGGATTTGATGGAGAAAGAAGGCAAAGGGTTAATAGAAGCAACCCTGGATGCAGTCAGAATGCGTTTACGACCCATTCTGATGACTTCTTTAGCCTTTATGCTTGGTGTTATGCCTTTAGTATTGAGCAATGGCGCAGGTTCAGGTGCTCAAAACGCGGTAGGAACTGGTGTACTGGGTGGTATGATTGCCGCGACATCGTTGGCAATCTATTTCGTCCCTGTATTCTTTGTTGTTATCAAGCGTCGGTTCTCGAAGAAAAATGAGGAAGTTGAACATATCTCATCCCCTCATTAAATTTAACTGTGCTAAAAAAGGCCACTTCAGTGGCCTTTTTTAATGAACAAAAATCATTTCAAACAACGAATTCATAATCTTACAATATTTGAGCTAAAGTCTATCCATAATCTATACCCAATGGATTTCAAGATGCAGTGCGACGGCAAGGGAAAGAATCTCCTGGGGACATAGATAACCGTATATTAATAAAAACGGTGACTGGGATAAGTGAGGGTAGTCAACAAAGCTGTGACTTGAAAAACAACAGGTATAATTAAAATAAATACTGATGAAAGATGGTCTGCGTCTAAAAGTGATATCTTTCTGTTTTTTATAATAAATAGAAGATAAATTGGTAACTTTCCATGTTTTTCTTCTAATTACACATTTGATGGTAAAAAGAGTTCCATCTCGATGGTGACATATGTAATAATGATACTATATTGGTTTTGAAATTCGCAATACAATCGCCTATAATGGCCTTTGTACCATTGCTGCGATATCTGCTGTATTAGCATAACTTAATATATTTAACGGTATACGTAGATAAACTATCCCTTATAGTAGATATAGTAGAGTACCAAGATTTTGTCAAAACTCAGTTTTTTTGGCAAAGCTAGGCGTTTTTGCCTGAACTAAATGTACCCTGAATCAAATGTACCTGAACCAAATGTACCTGAACCAAATGTACCTGAACCAAAAGTAAATTAGCCCTTTTTAAACCCTGTTGGCAAATGTGCAAAATAGTGTTTAATATTAATAAATAATAATCATGTTTTGATAGGCTCTATTCTGAAAGAATGACTATAATAATTAACATGTATAAGTCTTAGTTCAAATAAGCCGTGCATCGTTTATGGGGGTGATTATGGATGAATATTCACCAAGAAGACATGATATTGCTGAATTAAAATACTTATGTGAAGATTTAATTCAAGAAGCGCTTTCAGTCCTGAATCGCACTGATAATCATTGGATTCACGATCTGACCTCCGAGAAAAGCTTAAAACTAAACGAATTGATCGAGTACATTGCAGCTTTTGTCTGGAATTTTAAAATTAAATATTCAGATAACTACGATCTCAGTACCTTAATTGATAACTATCTGGATGAAACATATAATTTATTTGGAAGTGATAAGATAAGCTTTCTTGAACTTACCAAATGGCAAAAAACAAACGAACACTTAACTAACATTTTGTTACATGATTTGAATGCTGCTTTAAGCAAAATCTGATAAATATATTTCTAACTATTTTTATACCAAATAAGATAAGGCGACCATGACTAAAACTGACTATCTGATGCGTTTGAGAAAATGCACTTCTATTGAAACACTGGAACGTGTAATTGAAAAAAATAAATATGAGCTTTCAGATGATGAGCTTGAATTGTTCTACTCCGCAGCTGACCACCGCTTAGCTGAACTTACCATGAATAAACTCTATGATAAAATCCCATCATCTGTTTGGAAATTTGTCCGCTAAGCTCCAGTGATCAGATAGTAAGTGATTAAAGCCGGTAGTTTATTATCGGCTAACTGCACGAACTCACTCTGGGGCGAAGGATAAACTGAACATGAAATGGAAATTGGTGAGGGCCCTGCCAGCGACATCCCGGCACACACATCCCTTGCTATGGCTGCTTCTTTCCAGACCTGACCAAGTTAACAAGTTAGCGTTGCGGGAGAACCAACAGAGCCCTCATTGACGTTAGCTTCAAATTTCAAAGCGGTGGTCATTATCTTTCATACATAATAAAATAGCAAGACCACACCATTTGAATGCTGCTTTATTGCTCTTAATGCTGTAAAATCAATCAAAAATAGCATCAGAAAAACAAAACACTTGTTGTCTAAAAACAGTTAAACTATCTTCTAAGCCATCGCCCGAGACAAGTTAGCATACATACCACAGCAATAAACAAATAACATAATAAACAACTGTACTCAGTTACACGGAACACTCACGTTTATATCTGATGAAAAGATAATAATTTTCACCAGATCAACTTAAATCAAATCCCCTCCTAAAGACGAAAAATAATCCATATAAATCAATAAATAAACATCGGAACTAATATCACTCGCATTATTTAACAAGCATTGTTAAGATTAACAGTGATAATCCAGATAAGTAATAACAACATAAAGATAAATTTATTTATAATTTTAATCTATTTATTTTCTTATAAAGAAAAGTTTATTATCTGAAATCGTTAATTTATACATTTTTAATCTCTCCCAAAAAAGCAAAGGCACATTATGAGTCAGGCATTACAAAATTTAATTAACCTGATACATCTGGAAAAAATAGAAGAAGGCATTTACCGAGGACAGAGTGAAGATTTAGGTTTCCCCCAAGTTTTCGGCGGACAAGTGATAGGTCAGGCTCTATATGCTGCAAAACAAACTGTAGCAGATGACCGAATGATTCATTCCTTCCATAGCTATTTTTTGCGTCCGGGGGATAGCCATAAGCCCATTGTTTATGATGTTGAAATATTGCGGGATGGAAAAAGCTTCAGTGCTCGCCGTATCAGTGCAATACAACATGGACATCCTATTTTCTACATGACAGCGTCCTTTCAAGGTCATGAGGAAAGCTTTGAACACCAAAATACCATGCCAATAGTCCCCCTTCCAGAAGAGCTAGAGTCTCAGGAAGATATCTCAAAAAAAATGGTTGACTCACTCCCCACTAAATTAAAAACGGTTTTTTCCGCACCACCTCTGGAAATGAAACTGATTAAACCTCACAGCCTACCTAATCAGTCACCAAAAGATCCTGTTCGTTATGTTTGGTTCCGCAGTAATGGAAAAATGCCGGAAGATCCATTCCTTCACTATTGTTTACTGGGTTACGCTTCAGATTTCAATTTCCTGCCTACATCATTGCAGCCCCATGGGGTCAGATTTATGGAACGTAATATGCAAGTAGCGACCATTGATCATTCAATGTGGTATCACCGCCCTTTCAATATGGATGATTGGTTACTCTATTCAATTGAGAGTCCATCAGCATCAGGCGCTCGTGGCTTTGTTCGTGGGCATATCTATAACCGTGAAGGAGTACTTATCGCTTCTACCGTTCAGGAAGGCGTTATCCGTAAGTGGTAATGTATAAAAAATACTGTATGCCGTAATAACAGCCATAAGGTCTTGTTCGGATAAAAATCGCTCAGATAAACATTATCCGAATAGATGTTCTCCTGTTGAATATTGTCCTGTTATTACGGCACGGCAGGTATATAGTTTTTCTGGAGAAAAGTACCATCAATTGTAAGCACTTTCACCGTGTGAAGTAATATCCAGCCCTTCTCTTTCGGATTCAATGCCAATACGTAATCCAACCAACTTATCAGCAATCTTAAATGAAATATAAGCAGTTACCGATGACCAGACAATGCAGACCAATACACTAATAGCCTGAATACCAAATTGCCTCAGCATCGTCATTCCTTCAGGAAATCCCGTCCCACCTAAAGCCGATGCGGTAAAAATGCTTGTTAATAAACAGCCAATGATGCCACATACCCCATGCACACCAAAAACATCACAGACATCATCAACACGTAGCCATCGTTTTAGTATGACGACTCCCCATAAACCGGCAATTCCCGCAATTATCCCCATAATCAACGCCCCACCGATACCAACCGTGGCCGCAGCCGGCGTAATGACCACTAAACCTGAAATACAGCCAGAGCATGCCCCCAAAAGGGAAGGCTTCTGACGAAATAACCACTCAGAGAAAATCCATGATAATACTGCTCCTGCTGTTGCCACTACGGTATTTACCAGAGCCAGTGCTGAGATGGCGTTTACTGCACCCGCAGAACCTACATTAAAACCAAACCAGCCAATATAAAGAATTGCGGTACCAATGAAAGTCATTGGCAAATTATGCGGTTTAAACGCTTCCCGCCCAAATCCTGAGCGCTTTCCAAGTAAGTAAGCCCCAACCAATCCTGCTGCCGCTGCATTAATATGAACAACAGTTCCACCAGCAAAATCCAAAGCGCCATCCTCAGCAAGCCAGCCACCTCCCCACACCATATGCGCAATAGGAATATAAGATGCTGTTAGCCATAACACGCTAAAAATCAATAACGCGGAAAAACGAATTCTTTCGCACAATGCCCCCACAACCAAAGCCACCGTAATACAAGCAAATGCGCCTTGAAAAACAACATAAATTAACTGGTAGAAACTGCCATTCAAGTCAGTTATGGATATATTTCTCAGCATGACCTGATCAAATCCACCCCAAAATTGGTTTCCTACATCAAAAGTCATACTGTAACCATAAACAACCCAAAGCACACAAACCAATGAAAAACTGACAATTACCTGTGACATTAATGACAAAACATTTTTACGGCGCAGTAATCCTCCATAAAACAAAGCAATCCCCGGGATCGTCATAAACAGAACAAGTACCGTATTTATAAACATGAACACCGTATCAGCTTTATCGAGCGTTTTTTCCGCAGCAAAAGCGAATGAAGGCAAACTGGCCACAATGCCAATTATGGATAAAAATTGCTTCTTCATTTTAAATCCCCTATTTATTTCCCTACTTTTATTTCCCTACTTATAGTGCCAAATCATTCGTTTCACCCGTTCTGATCCGGACAGCATGCTGCAATTCAAAGATAAAAATCTTTCCATCGCCCATTTTGCCCGTGAACGCAGTCTGTTGAACTACATTAATAATTTCTTCAACCAGCTCATCATGGATAGCGATATCAATCTTTACCTTAGGTAAAAAATTAACGTTATATTCAGCACCACGATAAAGCTCGGAATGGCCTTTTTGGCGTCCAAATCCCTTTACTTCAGTGATAGTCATGCCTTGCACACCAATATCAGCAAGCGCTTCACGGACTTCTTCCAGCTTAAATGGTTTTATGATGATGGTGATTAGTTTCATACTTTTCCCCGTTTTTGCAGTGTTTGCATAGAAAGGTATATGCAAGGGGGATGCCAAAAATTAAAAACTATATGTAATCAAATGATTATCGGAAAAATCTTTAAGAGAGGGATAAAAAAAGGGAGCAGCAAGCTCAGCCACTCCCGATATGTACTCTATAATGCACTCTAAATGTGCACGGGCTCATTCAAAGTCTCACCAACCTGCTGAAGTTGGTACATTTGATAATAGCGTTCACGCCTTGCCAGTAGCTGTTGATGATGCCCTTGCTCAACAATTGCACCACGGTGCAGCACTAATATGGAATCAGCTTCAATAATGGTTGAAAGACGATGAGCAATCACCACCAATGTCGTCTGCTTGCGGATCATGCCCAGAGCCTTCTGTACTGATTGCTCTGTTCCCGAATCAATGTTCGCAGTTGCCTCATCTAAAATAAGGATCTGGGGTGTCTGCACCAGAACTCTGGCCATTGCCAAAAGTTGTTTTTGCCCTGCGGAAAGCGTATTTCCTTGTTCACCCAGTACTGAATTCAAGCCATCAGGTAAATTACGGATAAACTCAGCTAATTGAACCAGTTCCAACACTTCCCATATTTTTTCTTCACTGACATTCCGCCCCAACGAGATATTGTCGAAAAAAGACGCTGCCAGAATCACCGGATCTTGCTGCACCATTGCGACACCATTACGCAACACAGCATGAGAAAGTGAAGATACGGGGCGTTCATCAAGATAAATTTCACCGTCTTGCCACGGGTAATACCCCATTATCAAATTAGCCAGAGTACTTTTTCCACTTCCCGTATGCCCAACCAAAGCCAAAAATCCACGAGGGGGAACATGCAGATTGATATCTCTCAGTACCAGTTTGTCATCCCGATAAGCAAAATTAAGGTTTTCAATATCAATTGAGCCACTCGCCAACGCCTGCATATCATTACCATATTGCTGCTGCGGGCTATCCATTAACTCAAAAACCCGCTCTCCCGAAACGACAGCCTGCTGTAATAACGATTGCTGGGCTGTTAACTCGATTAATGGTTCATTTAATCTGCCAAGATAGTTAATAAAGGCGTACAGGACACCTACACCAATAACTTCTGTTCCTTTGAATCCAAATAGTAAAAGCAAACCACACAATATTGCAGTAGAAAAAAAACTTAATAATGGTCTCAATAAAATGCCATCTAACCGTAAGGCCTGCATTCGAGCCAGATAGTGCGCTCGGTTAGTAGCCAGCATTTTTTCACCAAAACGGGCTTGCTGGCGAAATTGCTGAATCACGGTCATGCCATTAATCACTTCATTAAAACCATCATTTATATCAGCCAAATAAGCGCGAACCCGTCTAACGATTGGAATACTGAAACGCTGATAGATAAACATAACCAGTAATACCGCAGGAAATATCACGATCGCAACAGAAGCCATACGCCAATCGAGCACAAACATGGCTATTAACATGGCTCCAATCAGGGTGATACTGCGAAACACGGTAGGGATTACATTTACAAACAGATCTTTAATGACCTCAGTGTCATTCGTTACACGAGATATCAACTGCCCTACAGGTTGATTATCAAATGCGCTTAATGGCTGTCGCAGTGCGGAGTTCATAACATCAGTGCGAAGCTGCTGTACCACTCCGACGGATGCCTGATTAAAAAATAGAGTCTGGTAATAATGCAAAATGGCAGAAATAATCTGTAAGGCCAAAAATGCAGCTGCCAGCCCGATGACCACATCAAGTGGCAGGTTTCCTGTTGCTACCATATTGTCGATAAAATAACTCACAAGCAATGGGCCACTCACTTCTGCCAATGCGGCAAGCCATAACATCAGCGCAGCAATTATCATGGGCTTACGGTAATTTTTACTGTAAGAGAGCAGGCGCTTTAATGACGGCCATAACTTGCGCATATGAGTATCAGTCATTTTCCCCATCCAATGCGGCTTCCAGTTGTTGGTAATGGTACATGTCAGAATACCAGCCTGATTGCGCGATAAGTTGTTTATGCTGGCCCTGCTGAGCAATCATGCCACGTTGCATCACCAATATATTATCTGCCTCTGTTAATGCGGACAGCCGGTGTGCACTGATAATAACAGTACGTTGTCGCCGCCATTGGCTGAGATTTTTCATGATTTGATGTTCTGTGTGCCCATCAACAGCCGAGAGAGCATCGTCGAGAATCAAAATTTCCGTATCTAATAACAAAGCCCTGGCGATGGATATGCGTTGTTTTTGCCCGCCAGAAAGCATCACACCCCGCTCTCCTACTTCCGTTTGGTAGCCTTGGGATAATCGCAAAATATCATCATGTACATTTGCCAAACGGGCGACTTCTTCTATTTGCTCTTGAGTTGCATCAGGTCGCCCTAATGCAATATTGCCAGCCACGGTATCCGAAAACAGGAAGGGAGTCTGGTTGACGATAGCCAACCGCGAACGCCACTCATCCATTCTGAGAGCAGAAATATTCTGCGACTGAAAAAGAATTTCGCCATCAGTGACATCAAATTGTCGCTGCAATAAGGCCAGCAAAGTACTTTTCCCTGATCCTGTTGGGCCACAGAGTCCCAATAACTGACCAGGCTCTAGCTGAAAACAGATACTATTCAGGATAGGCCTATCGTTTTGGGGATAAATAAAGGTATTGATATTTGTCTGTAAGATCCCCCGCCCCGGAGATAAAGACAATGAGCCATCGGCAATTACCAGAGGTTCTTGCAGTAAACTACGAATACGTACGTATGCAGCACTTCCTCTCTCTACAATATTGAACATCCATGCCAACGCCAGCATTGGCCAGATCATCAACCCCAAATACATAACAAAACTGGTCAGTTCACCAAGTGTCATGGTTCCATTCACGACCATCCAGCTCCCTCCGCCAACAGCCAAGAGATTTGCGACACCGATAGTAATGAAAATGGTAGGATCGAAACGTGCATCCATGCGTGCAACATGCATATTTTTACGCCCAGCATCAATAGCAACTTCTTCAAACTGATTGGATTGCATTTCTTCCAATCCAAACGCTTTTATCATGCGAATACTGGTCAAACTTTCCTGAGCATGGTTATTCAATACAGAGAATGCGCCTTGCGCAGATTTAAAACGATAGTGAAGCTGATCGCCATAATACTTAATTGCTAATGCCATAATGGGCATGGGCAATAATGATAGCAGCGTTAATTGCCAGCTGATCTGTACACTCATTACGATAAGGACAGCACATCCCATGACTAAGGCATCAATTAAAGTAAGTACTCCCTCGCCCGCAGCAAACACAACTCTGTCAACATCGTTTGTTGCGCGGGCCATGAGATCTCCCGTCCTGTGACGCAAATAGAACTCAGGATTCTGACTACTCAGCCTCTGATAGAAATCACTGCGCAATTTAACGGCGAGTTTATAAGACGCACCAAACAGCCATACACGCCAAACATATCGCAGCCCATAGATTGCCAACGCGATAAGCAGCATTATCCCTAACCACATCAATAACCGGTCGGATGACATAGTTTTAGTGCGGATGCCATCAACGATGATCCCAACCAAGCGAGGAGGGATAAGTTGCAGCACTGCAATCATGACGAGAAAAATAACAGCACCCAAATAGCGCCGCCATTCACTAATAAAATACCAACCTAATTGTGAAAATAATCTCACACACCTATTCCCGAGGTAAAAATGAAAGAGTTAGCGCTTACCAACCAAAGGGATCTTCATATTGTTGAATCTGGTATTGGCAACGCCGTTGTATATTTTATTTTCTCCATTGCAAAATTGGAGGTTACATCAATCAAACCAGAAATCCCATTGACCATGCGTTTGTAGAACCGATCATAACTTTTCATATCAACAACTTCTACATGCATTAAATAATCATACTCCCCAGCCATTCGATAGAACGTTAAGACTTCCGGCATCTCTTTGATGAAGGTGACAAATTGCTCATACCATTCACTGCTGTGTTGCTGGGTTTTGATCATCACGATTACTGTCAAGCTAAGCCCGAGTTTCTCACCATTTAGCAATGCAACTTTTCCAACAATATACCCATCATCTTCAAGTCGTTTAAGGCGTTTCCAGCAAGGCGTAGAAGTCAAATTAACAGCTTCTGCCAGCGCATTCAGGGATACACTACAATCCTGTTGGAGCAGTCCCAGTAGCTTACGATCTATTTTGTCTAGCATATCTAAATCCTGTAGAAATATTTCCCAAATATAACGGATAAATACAGAAAAATAACAATCTATTTCTCTAAATATCAGGGTAATCTATATACCACTACGGTATTATTATTCAGGGTCAATTTATGTCGTCTTTATGGGCCACAAAAGCCATAAAAACTATCCAAGCTGATTATCAACGCAGCGCTGATACACATCTGATTCGTCTGAATCTCCCTATGTTTCCGGGCATTCATCTCTACCTCAAAGATGAGAGTACTCATCCCACAGGTAGCCTGAAACATCGACTTGCACGTTCCCTATTCCTTTATGCGCTCACTAATGGCTGGATCAAGGAAGGAACACCTATTATTGAATCTTCATCTGGCAGTACAGCGGTTTCAGAAGCGTATTTTGCCCGTCTGCTTGATTTGCCTTTTATTGCAGTCATGCCTTCCTGCACCGCCAAACGTAAAGTTCAGGAAATTGAGTTCTACGGTGGTAAATGCCATTTTGTGGAGCATTCAGCCATGATCTATCAAGAGTCAGAGCGTCTGGCAAAAGAGCTGAATGGTCATTATATGGATCAATTTACCTATGCCGAGCGAGCCACCGACTGGCGAGGAAACAATAACATTGCAGAGAGTATTTTCTGCCAGATGCAACTCGAACCCTTTCCTGAACCAAATTACATCGTTATGAGTGCAGGAACGGGTGGTACATCCGCAACACTTGGCCGCTATATCCGCTATCAGGGATATAACACCAAGCTGATTGTTGTTGATCCTGAAAACTCAGTTTTCTACGATTGTTATAGACAGAATCGCCGTGACATCTGCGGAAATACCGGCAGTAAAATCGAAGGTATCGGTCGCCCGCGCGCAGAACCGTCTTTTATTCCTACAGTTATTGATGACATGCTCCAAGTTCCTGATCCAGCTACTATTGCCACCATTTATTGGCTTGAAAAATTAATTGGCAGAAAAACGGGGGCATCAACAGGAACTAACGTCTGGGGTGCTTTGCAGCTTGCCAAACAAATGCACGATGACAACCAACAGGGAGCAATAGTTACATTACTTTGTGATAGTGGAGAACGTTATCTGGATACTTATTACAATCCAGAATGGGTTCACAATAATATCGGTGATATCACACAGTATCTAACACAGCTACCCAAATTAAACGGTTATGAGTAACATATCTCCTTCAATTTACAGAGGCAGATATCATGAAACGAGCCGTTGTTGTTTTCAGTGGTGGGCAGGATTCCACCACTTGTTTAATTCAGGCACTCCGTCAATATGACGAAGTTCACTGTATCACTTTTGATTATGGACAGCGCCACCGAGCTGAAATTGATGTCGCCTGCCGGATTAGCAAAGAGTTAGGTGCTGCTGCCCATAAGGTACTTGATGTTACTTTACTGAATGAGCTTGCAATCAGCAGTCTGACAAGAGATGACATTCCTGTGCCAGATTTCAGTACAAGTGAAAAAAGTGGTCTTCCAAGTACTTTTGTGCCCGGTCGTAATATTCTGTTTTTAACGTTGGCAGCAATTTATGCTTATCAGGTTGAAGCTGAAGCCGTTATTACTGGTGTTTGTGAAACTGATTTTTCAGGCTATCCAGATTGCCGTGACGAATTTGTTAAGGCACTGAACAAAGCCGTTAGCCTTGGTATCGCCCGTGATATCCGTTTCGAAACGCCCCTAATGTGGTTAAACAAAGCGGAAACCTGGGCACTGGCTGATTATTATCAAAAACTGGAGTTTATCCGTAACCACACACTCACTTGTTATAATGGCATTCAAGGTGATGGATGCGGTGAATGTGCAGCCTGTCATCTCCGAGCCAAAGGATTAAACAATTATTTAAATAATACTCAATCAACTATGGCAGAGATGAAATCCAAAACACATCTAAGCTAACCAAATTGTTTATTAAACCTTATCTATGAGAGGTCCCATGAACCTCTCATTCACTGTTCTGGTTATTATGGTCAGCTCGTGTATGCTTCCATCCTTTCCCGTAGTTCTCCTTCCAAAACGAGTGCTTTTTGGGTCTTCAAGTCAATACAAGCAAATGTAGTCAGGGCATCAGCAATAATTTTATTATCACTCCTGCGTGTAATTTCCTGAAAAAATGTGCCGCTTTTATTACGTAGCTCTTGCATGGAAGATTTGACTTCCAATTCATCTGTCACCACCGCAGGATGACGATAATTGATATTAATATTTACAACAACAAAACCAATTCTTTTACTGTTTAGCCATTCCAGCGTGTCATCTTCTGTTAGTAAATCCCAACGGGCTGCTTCCAGAAACTCTAAATAACGCGCATTATTCACATGCTGGAAAAGATCGATATGATAGCCCCTGACTTTGATAATCGTGCTCATTACTATTTTTTTCCTTACACTCATCCGACCAGATAAGATATAACAATAGCAAAACAAGTTAATTACAATAGTGTTAAATGAATTATTCTTGATCGGTATCACAGCCCTCTTGATAGAAATATAACAACTTAGCAAGAGGGCTTAATGCTTAGTGAGTCAATTTATCTCGATTCTTTTCTATAAAGATAGGACCAATACCTTGAACTTCCTGTAATTGCTCTATTGCCGTAAAGGGGCCATATTTTTCACGATACTCAATAATTGCCTGTGCTTTTTTTACGCCAATTCCATTAAGTTCTTTCGCTAACTCTTCAGCATTTGCAGTATTTATATTAAGGAGTCCTTTCCCCGATATTTGCTGACCTGAAACCTGCTCTGTCCCTTCTTTTGAGCCATTATTCTCAGCAGTGGTTTTCTGCTGACTAATCGTCTGCTTTACTGTTTTATCGACAGGTTCGTTCACCGTGGTTGCATGAGATAACGGTATATTGATACAAAAAGCCATAATGAATGAATTGAATAATATCCTTAAATACTTCATGTAAATCTCTCCATGTTTTGTTGACGGAGAAGAGATTGCCATAACAATATTTCTGGACAATAGGCAAGATTCAAATATGCGAAAGGCCACGAAAGTGGCCTTTTTCAATTACTGTTTTGCAAAAACTATTGCGAGTGACTTCGCAATTTTATTCGATTTGACCGTACTTAATATCAGCATTATCACGCAAGTTATTCATCAGGGATTCCAACATGATATTACCAATTTGGTACTGATAACCGTCTATAGACTGTTTAATCTGGTCGTCTGTCATCGAACCCGGAACCACTTTATCCAATTGGATAAGAACCGTGTTACCCAGCTCATCTTGTGCTACACCATATTCAGCCTTACCATCTTTAGGGTGAGGCAAATTGAATGCCACATCACTAGCCTGATTGGTTTGTGATGCGCGTTTTATCACTGTAGGTTGCTCAAACTGAATCTCCGCATCTTTCAATGCCTGTTCGCCTTTACCCTCTTTCAGGGCAGCCAGCAGTTTTTCGCTTTCAACCTGAAGCTGCTTTTCCGCTTTCTGGCGTTTTACCAGTTCCTCAACCTCAGTTTTAGCCTGTTCAAGCGACTGAACTGTTTCCGGTTTAAAGTCGTCCACGCGCACAATGAAGGCTCTGTCACCATCAACAGAAATTACGTCAGAGTTAACGCCTGTCGTTCCTTTATCATCAACCAAATTACCAGAGAAAATAGCCTGAACAACCTGACTGAAATTGATATCTGCAGGAACATTGTCGCGATCAAACCAGTCAGTAACCACTGCTTTATAGCCCGCTGCTTTTTCTGCTGCTACTAAAGATTCATTATCATTGGCTGCGGCATCGCTTACTTTTCTCTGCAATGCATAAAACGCATCAACTGCTTTTTCCTGCTTAACGATTTTTTCTATGTCCGAACGGACATCCGCCAATGATTTGACTACCTGCGGTTTGATATCATCCAAACGGAAAATAGCATACCCATTGGATAATTTTACGATATCAGAAAGTTGCCCTTGCTTTGACAGGTTGGTCGATTTGAGCTCATTAGGCAGAGAACTCTCTTCCATCCAACCGAGATCCCCTCCTTTCTGAGCAGAAAATTTATCTGTCGATTTTTCTGATGCCAATTGACTGAAATCAGCACCTTTCTTTAATTCATCCAAAATCGATTTAGCTGCAGAATCTGAGTCCGACTGGATAAAACTGTATTTTTTCCTTTCAGATTCAGTATATTGCGACAGATTGTTTTTATAATACTTATCAATATCAGCATCAGATACGGTGACATTTTTCAGTTCATCCGCAGCATCCATCTTGATGTAACTGATTTTTACCTTTTCTGGCACAGTGAAATGCTTACTGTTCGCGTCATAGTAGTTTTTCAGTTCTTCATCCGTGACTTTTTGCTGTGCTTCAATTTTTTTCAATTCAAGTGTCGCATAACGTACAGTTCTTTCTTGTAAAAGAAGCGAGAATTCCTGTTTGACTTCAGTCGGTAATGCAATTTCTGAACCTATCAATATTTGACTCAATTGACGGTTGATCAGATCCTGACGAATCTGTTCAGCAAAGCTATCTGGACTTATGTTTGAACGGGTAAGCCAGCTCAAATAATTCTGATATTTGTTGTTATCAAATTTATTGTCAGTCTGGAAGAAAGTTAAGCTACGTATTTCCTGAGTAACCTGTTCATCACTGGCTGATAAACCCAGCTTGTGTGTGTATTGCTCAACCAGAGCCGCATTGATAAGGCGATCCAATGCCTGACGCCGAATCTGCTGTATTCTCGGTTCATCACTTAACAAAGTTGAGAATTGATCACCCAGTCTCTCCTGCAATGCATTTTTTTCTTGTTGAAATGCCTGCTCCAGCTGAGCACGACTAATGGTTTGACCATTCACTTTGGCAGCATAACTACCACTTTCGCTTGACAGGTAGCCTGTTACACCTGTCAATAAAAAGGTCAGGATAATTAGAGCCAACACAATTTTAAGCACAGGACCGTTTGCCGCCGTGCGTAGGTTGTCCATCATAAAGACGTAAAACTCCGCTTTAGTGAAAAAGAAACTGTCATATTACGCTAATTCAAACGTTAAGAGAAAAAAAGCGCACCAATCAATTGATGCGCTTATATTCTAACCTATCAACCCAGTCTAGTCAGTTGAAGTTTAATGCAATAGTCAAACTGAAAGACCAGATTTCTATTCATTAAATGTTAACAGCATCTTTCAGACCCTTTCCGGCTCGGAAAGCAGGCACTTTTGCTGCTGCGATCTCGATTTCTTTGCCTGTCTGGGGGTTACGCCCTGTACGTGCAGCACGTTCACGCACAGTAAAAGTACCGAACCCTACCAAAGCGACATCATCACCGTCTTTCAATGCATCAGATACTGAAGAAATGAATGCATCTACTACACGTCCGGCTGCTGCCTTGGAAAGGCTCGCATCAGCAGCAATTTTGTCGATCAGTTGTGACTTATTCACTCTTATCATCCCCATTTAGTTTTTACTATTGTAACAAAAACTGATTTATAACGGACAACACAGCAGTTATTCCGTCATATCAATCCTTTCCAGTATTAGCAAGAAATCATGGAACAGCAAAATATTTAATCAGATAATTAGACTAAGCTAACTTAATGCCACAAAAAAGCTGGCAAGTCTGAATTTACTCGCCAGCTTAAATTTTATATACAATTCTTGAGTTAGCTCACTATTTTTGTACTATTTAATTTTTGTACTACTTTAGTGAAACTGCTTCTGCCCCAAATACAGGCTCCTGCAAAGCAATAGATAAAACATCTTCTATGCGCTTAACGGGATGAATATCTAAATCTTGAATCACATTCTGAGGGATCTCTTCCAGATCGCGTTTATTTTCATCTGGAATCATGACAGTTTTAATTCCGCCACGATGCGCTGCCAGTAGTTTTTCTTTCAAACCGCCAATAGGCAGAACCAAGCCACGCAGAGTGATTTCCCCTGTCATTGCGACATCAGCGCGAACCGGATTACCCGTCAGACAGGAAACCAACGCAGTACACATTGCAATACCCGCGCTTGGACCATCTTTTGGTGTCGCTCCTTCAGGTACATGAACGTGGATATCACGTTTTTCATGAAAATCAGAACTGATGCCCAATTTATCTGCACGAGCCCGAACCACTGTTAATGCCGCTTGAATGGATTCCTGCATCACTTCACCCAATGAACCGGTATAGGTCAATTTGCCTTTACCCGGAACACTGGCTGTTTCAATCGTCAGCAGATCGCCACCCACTTCGGTCCATGCAAGACCAGTTACCTGACCAACACGGTTTTCTGTATCGGCACGACCGTAATCCACTCGCTGCACACCAAGATAATCTTTCAGATTATCAGCATTGATTTCAATGTGTTTGAGCGTCTTATCCATCAACAATGCTTTAACTGCCTTACGACACAATTTAGAGATTTCACGTTCCAGACTACGAACGCCAGCCTCACGGGTGTAGTAACGGATAATGCCGAGAATTGCGCCGTCATCTATGCTCAACTCGCCTTTCTTCAGAGCATTACGTTCGGTCTGTTTTGGCAGCAAATGACGTGTGGCAATATTCAGTTTTTCATCTTCGGTATAGCCCGACAGACGAATGACTTCCATACGATCCAACAATGGCGCTGGAATATTCATGGAGTTAGACGTTGCTACAAACATTACATCAGACAGATCGTAATCTACTTCAAGGTAGTGATCGTTGAATGCCACGTTTTGTTCAGGATCAAGGACTTCCAATAAAGCTGAAGCCGGATCACCACGCATGTCAGATGACATTTTGTCAATTTCATCCAACAGGAACAGTGGGTTCTTAACCCCAATCTTGGACATTTTCTGAATCAATTTGCCCGGCATGGAACCAATATAGGTACGGCGATGTCCACGAATTTCAGCTTCATCACGTACGCCACCCAATGCCATACGTACATATTTACGCCCAGTCGCACGCGCGATGGAACGACCCAATGAAGTTTTACCTACGCCCGGCGGCCCTACCAGACAAAGTATCGGTCCCTTGATTTTGCTGACACGGCTTTGTACTGCAAGGTATTCAAGAATACGCTCTTTGACGCGCTCCAAACCATAATGGTCTATATCCAGCACTTCCTGAGCTTTCACTAAATCTTTTTTTACCTTGCTACGCGCGACCCAAGGAACTTGTACCATCCAGTCGATATAGCTACGGACAACCGTCGCTTCAGCTGACATCGGAGACATCATTTTTAATTTCTGCAGTTCAGCTTCTGCTTTTTCGCGTGCCTCTTTAGGCATTTTCGCATTTTCGATCTTACGTTTCAGCGTTTCATACTCATCAGGTGCATCATCCATCTCACCCAATTCTTTCTGAATCGCTTTCATTTGCTCATTCAGGTAGTACTCGCGCTGGCTTTTTTCCATCTGTTTTTTAACGCGATTGCGGATACGTTTTTCTACCTGTAGCAGATCGATTTCTGACTCCATCATGGCTATCAGATATTCAATGCGCTCAACAACATCAGACATTTCTAAAACAGCCTGTTTATCGTCGATTTTCAAAGGCATATGTGAGGCAATGGTATCAGCCAATTTTGCCGCATCTTCAATACTGTGTAATGATGTCAATACTTCTGGTGGGATCTTTTTGTTCAGTTTGACGTAACCTTCAAACTGATTAACAGCGGTTCTTACCAGAACTTCTTGCTCACGCTCATCGACATCAGGGGATTCAAGATATTCAACCTGAGCATAAAAATACTCACCATTATCCGTCAGGGTGGTAATGCGGGCACGCTGTAAGCCTTCGACCAGAACTTTTACTGTGCCATCTGGCAATTTTAACATCTGTAAAACAGAAGCTACTGTACCTACGGAGAAAAGATCATTGACTCCCGGTTCATCAGTGGATGCTTCTTTTTGCGCGACCAACATGACCTGCTTGTCATGGTCCATTGCTGCTTCCAGGCAATGAATCGACTTCTCACGCCCAACAAACAGAGGGATCACCATATGTGGGTAAACCACTACATCGCGCAAAGGCAATACAGGGATTTCTATGCGTTCAGAACGCTCAGGATTCATAGAGCTCTCTCTTCGTTTATACCCTTCATCTTTTAAGCTGCCTCTTTGTTGACTGAGCTCATTCATCCAAATCACATAGTCAGCTATGTTTTCGGGGATTCATTCACTTGCTGCCGCGATGCAACTCGAAATCTATTGGGTACAGCTTTCGCCAGTTTTTAGGAATCTCGTGAAACACGGTTTTCACGAGTTTCACTTCAAAGAATATAAAATATATGGGGACAGGAATCTGACATTCAATAGCCTATACCTGCAAAAAGCAAAATGAGGGAGAACCCCTCATTTATTTTTTTCAGTGCATACTGATAATCGGTATTTCCTGCCCCATTTTTTCACTCACCAGAAACTTGGGCATCCGGCTTGCTATATATCAATAATGGTGCGGATTTATCTTCAACAACCGTTTCATCAACAACAACTTTCTCTATATGTTCCATTGATGGCAGGTCATACATTGTATCCAGCAAAACACCTTCAACAATTGAGCGAAGACCACGGGCACCTGTTTTACGCGCCATTGCCCTTTTCGCGATGGCAGTTAAAGCTTCTTTCCTGAACTCCAGTTCTACGCCCTCAAGATTAAACAGGGCCTGATACTGTTTGGTCAGCGCATTTTTCGGTTCCTGTAGGATCTGAATCAGGGCTTCTTCACTAAGTTCAGTCAATGTTGCCACAACGGGCAGACGACCAATGAATTCAGGAATTAATCCAAATTTGATCAAATCTTCTGGTTCAACCTGAGCCAGCAACTCGCCTTCTGTTGCCTTCTCCGATTCACCCTTAACTGTAGCACTAAAACCAATACCTGAAGTGACATTCAAACGCTGGCTGATCACTTTGTCCAAGCCTGCAAATGCACCACCACAGATAAACAGGATTTTGGAAGTATCAACTTGCAGAAACTCCTGCTGCGGATGCTTACGGCCACCTTGAGGCGGAACTGCTGCCACAGTGCCTTCAATCAGTTTCAGCAGAGCCTGCTGAACCCCTTCTCCCGATACATCACGCGTAATGGAAGGGTTATCGGATTTACGGGAAATCTTATCTATTTCATCTATATACACGATACCACGTTGTGCTTTCTGCACATCGTAGTCACATTTTTGCAGAAGTTTCTGGATAATATTCTCTACGTCTTCCCCAACATAACCCGCTTCAGTCAACGTCGTGGCGTCAGCCATAGTAAATGGAACGTCTAAATAACGGGCAAGTGTTTCAGCAAGCAGGGTTTTACCACTACCTGTCGGGCCAATCAGCAGAATATTACTTTTGCCTAATTCCACACCATTGCTGGTGTCACCATTACGCAGTCTTTTGTAATGGTTATAGACAGCCACTGCTAATACTTTTTTCGCCGGTTCCTGACCAATGACATAATCATCCAGATGTTGACGAATTTCATGAGGGGTAGGCAATGTACTACGCTCACGATGTGGCACTAGCTCTTTAATTTCTTCGCGAATGATGTCATTACATAAATCGACACATTCATCGCAGATATACACTGACGGGCCAGCTATTAATTTCCGCACTTCATGTTGGCTTTTCCCGCAGAAAGAGCAATACAGCAGCTTTCCTGAACCGTCTTTGCGCTTATCTGTCATCAGTCAACCTCACTTTATGAACTGTTATCCCAGTGTATCTGGCATAACAGAAAAAACGCTGTTATTACTCCGCCTAGCAAGACGTCAACACAAAAAAACGCCCTAAAAAGGGTTTCATCGGAGTAATAAAGTAATTGTCAATAAGTCAATAATTAGTTGCGCTGGGTGAATATACTATCAACCAGTCCGTATTCTACGGCTTCCGCAGCTGATAAGAAACGGTCACGTTCTGTGTCCTCAATAATCTTATCAAGTGATTGCCCGGTATGTTTCGCCATCAATTCGTTCATACGGGCTTTAACCTTAAGTATTTCCTGAGCATGGATTTGAATGTCAGTCGCCTGCCCTTGGAAACCACCTAGTGGCTGGTGAATCATAACCCTGGAATTTGGCAGACAGAAACGCTTGCCTTTTGTTCCAGCGGCCAGTAGGAATGAGCCCATTGAGCAGGCCTGCCCCATACAAATAGTACTCACATCAGGTTTGATAAACTGCATCGTGTCATAAATAGACATTCCTGCCGTAATGACCCCACCCGGAGAGTTGATATATAGATGAATATCTTTTTCTGGGTTTTCTGCTTCCAAGAATAACATTTGAGCGACAATCAGGTTCGCCATATGATCTTCGACTTGGCCAGTCAGAAAAATAATACGATCTTTTAATAAGCGGGAATAAATATCAAATGCACGTTCCCCACGCGCTGTTTGTTCAACCACCATCGGCACCAAAGACATGTTAGGTGCATATTGATCTTGCTTGCCACTGTATGACATTTCCGTCTCCTAATAGAACTCACGCTGGTGCCATTCATAACTGATTCTACTTGAGATAAGCGATGATGACCATGATCCAAAGTTAACTAACAAGGGGCTTTTTCCCCTCTAAAAAGTAGTAAGCTCTTACATAATAGTAAGAAAGGATATGAGGTTAAATCTGTTTTTTTTCAAGAGCAATAAAAAACCCGCAAGCATAGCCTGCGGGTTTATTTCTATTGAAAGTGAGATTTCATCATCTCAGGCAATCAATAAATGAAACTTATGCCATTTGATTTTGGTTCATAAGATCATTAAAGCCAGTTTCTTTTTCAGAAACTTTTGCTTTACTCAGAACAAGTTCAACGGCCTGCTCTTCCAAAGCAATGTTGCGAACGTTGTTCAGCATTTCTTTATTTTTGCTGTAGTATTCAACAACTTCTTTCGGATCTTCGTAAGCTGCCGCCATCTCTTCGATCAGCGCATTAACGCGATCTTCGTCGACTTGCAGTTCATTGCTGCTGATAACTTCACCTAACAGCAGACCAACAACAACGCGGCGTTTCGCCTGCTCTTCGAACAGTTCACGTGGCAGTTCCAGAGCTTGTTGCTCGTTGCCGCCAAAACGCTGAGCTGCCTGACGACGCAGTACGTCAATTTCACCATCAACAACTGCTGCAGGAACGTCAACTTCGTTAGCTTTAACCAAACCATCAAGAATCTGAGTTTTGATGCTGTTACGAACTGCATTTTTCAGTTCACGTTCCATGTTCTTACGAACTTCGGCACGCAGACCTTCAGCAGTACCATCAGCGATACCAAAACGTTTGATGAACTCTTCAGTCAGTTCTGGCAGTTCACGCTGCTCAACTTTCTTCAGGTTGATAGCAAACTTCGCCGCTTTACCTTTCAGGTTCTCTGCATGGTAATCTTCTGGGAAAGTCACATCAATGGTAAATTCTTCACCGGCTTTGTGACCAACAACACCATCTTCAAAACCTGGGATCATACGGCCCTGGCCCATTGCCAGAACGAAATCAGTTGATTTACCGCCTTCGAACTCTTCACCATCGATAGTGCCAGTGAAATCAACAGTTACGCGATCTTCCGCTGTTGCTGCTTCATCAGTCTCTTTCCAAGTTGCCTGCTGTTTACGCAGAGTATCCAGCATGGTGTCAACGTCTGCATCTTTTACTTCAACAACAGGTTTTTCAACTTCAATTTCTTCCAGACCTTTCAGTTCAATTTCTGGATAAACTTCGAACTCAACTGCGTAAGTGAAGTTTTCACCGTCTTTAAACTGTTCTGGTTTATAGCTTGGTGCGCCGGCTGGGTTGATTTTCTGCTCAATAATCGCATTGATGAAATTACGTTGCATCAGATCACCCAGAACATCCTGAAGAACAGAAGCGCCGTAACGCTGCTGAACGATCTTCATTGGCACTTTGCCCTTACGGAAGCCGTCGATACGGACTTTCTTTGCTACATTAACCAATTCACTGCTAACTGCTTTTTCGATATCGGCAGCAGGAACGGTGATTGACACACGACGCCCAAGGCCTTGAGTTGTTTCAACAGAAACTTGCATCTTGTTACCTCAAAAAAATCATAGTGCTCGATCAACTTCAGAATAGCTGCAATAGTTAACACTCAGTTAATCGCAGTACTCTTTAAGAACCGGGGCGGTCGCATTTAAAAACCGAGAATCCCTGTGATCAGAAGCGTCCCGAAACCATTCTAAAAATTTAGACGCAACATTATAGCGACGCAGACAGTATGAGTCGAGAATTGCAGGCAAAAGCATGCAAGATTCGTTGACTTATGTGATAAACGTTGCCCAATGACTACATCACGATATTGTTTATGCGCTATGAATATAAACAAAAATACAGCCCGAAAGCTGCAATCTAAAATTAAATCTAGAGTAATAAAATAAAAATGAAGAGACTATTAGATTAGCCTGAAAATATCAAAAAATTGACGTCGTGTTACTCCCGCCACGACACGCAGGTGAAGACAGGACGCTATCGCCCAATTCTGCCCACTCTTTTTCCGTATAAGTGTGGAGCGCCAAAGCGTGCACTCCCTCCTCCAATTCTTTAGCCAAAACACTATATACTGAGCGATGGCGATTGAGTATTCTTTGTTCAACAAAGTCATTACTTATTACAATAACTTTAAAATGGCTTTCAGAACCCGCAGGCACATTGTGACGATAACTTTCATCGACCACTTCCAGATGAGAAGGCTTAAATGCCGCCTGTAACTTTCTTTCTATTTCCTGACGAACCATCTCATTCTCCTTAATCACCAAAGGTTATTTATCAACCACATAACTGATTCTAGTTTATTTCCCGTGATTTATAACATCGGGATAAACAAATCTCTTCAACAGAATTTACTTTAGGTATTTTCCCCTATGTTTCAATCATTAGGGATATGCCGCCACTACTGGCAATGCTATGATTGCGACGGTTTATACTACCTGTATTAATATATCGGGTATCCGTATCTTGAATTGAGAAACCTAAAATGCTAAAGAAAATATTTATTCCATTGATTACGCTTTTCTTTTTAGCGGCCTTATCTGGTTGTGCAGGCTCAGGCAATACATTAGCTATTCAGCCCAAAATTACCTTGCCGCCAGCAGATCCAACAATGAAAGCGATAACAATCAATATTAGTGGGGCCGATCATCGCCAATCTCAAGCCCTGGCTCAAATTAATCGTGATGCACGATTAGTCACATTAGTTCCTTCCCGAGATTTACGTTTTTTACTGCAAGAAGCCCTGGAAAAACAAATGGTAGCCCGTGGCTATATGATAGGTTCTCCTGCTGATGCTAATTTGCAAGTTATCGTGAATCAGCTCTATGCCGACGTGAAAGAAGGTAGCCTGCGTCATGATATTTCAACAAAAGCAGAAATATCGATTATTGTTTATGCACAAGATGGTAGTAAACAAATCAAAAATTACCGTACCAGCTACAACGTTCAGGGGCCATTAAGTGCAACAAACGCAAAAATTGCGGATGCAGTAAATACTGTCTTATCCGACGTAATCGCAGATATGGCTCAGGATTCGTCAATCAGCACCTTTATTAAACAAAACGTCCGCTAACCGGATAAGGAGTAAACTTTCTGCCTGATTCTGGCAAATCAGATGTTATGCAGAAAGTTTTTGGAAGGCTCATGACTAATCATCGTTATTTAAACCTATCTGCATTACGTAAATATCGGGCTCTTCTATTGCTGGGCTTTGCTTCAGGCCTACCGTTGGCACTCACCGCAGGAACGTTACAAGCATGGATGACTGTCGAAAACGTCGATATCCGGACTATCGGTTTTTTCACTTTGGTTGGTCAGGCTTATGTTTTTAAGTTCCTCTGGGCCCCCGCCATGGATCGATATTCTCCCTCGTTTTTAGGAAGACGGCGAGGATGGATGCTCGTGACTCAGCTTTTATTGATAGCCAGTATCGCGGCAATGGGTTTTCTCCAACCATCCCAACATTTATGGTGGCTCGCTGCATTAGCCGTTTCGGTAGCGTTCTTCTCCGCCTCCCAGGATATTATTTTTGACGCTTATAAAACCGACCTGCTGACACAAGAAGAACGAGGCTCAGGAGCTGCTATCTCTGTACTGGGGTATCGGTTGGCTATGCTGACTTCGGGTGGTCTTGCTTTATTAATGACAGCTTATATTAGCTGGCAAAGTATGTATTGGGTTATGGCGGGTATAATGCTGATTGGTGTTTACGCCACTCTGACAGCCAAAGAACCAGAAATTAATACAGCCCCACCAAAAACATTGAGTCAGGCCGTATTCGAACCCTTGTCAGATTTTTTCAGTCGAAATAATGCCTGGCTTATCCTGCTGTTAATTGTGCTGTATAAATTGGCTGATGCTTTTGCTCTCTCCCTCAGTACGCCATTCCTTATTCGTGGTGTCGGCTTCGATCCCCCGGAGGTCGGCATGGTCAATAAAACATTCGGACTCGCGGCTACTATTATTGGCGCGTTGTACGGTGGGTATTTGATGCATAAGCTGAGCCTGTTCCGCGCCTTGATGATATTCGGTATTCTTCAAACCGTTTCAAACTTCGGTTACTGGATACTCGCTGTTACTCCTAAAGATATCTATTCAATGGGAGCAATTATTTTTATAGAAAATATCTGTGGTGGTATGGGAACTGCGGCATTTGTCGCTCTATTGATGACCTTGTGCAATAAGTCATTCTCAGCAACCCAGTTCGCTTTGCTTTCAGCATTATCAGCCGTTGGTAGAATATATGTTGGCCCCATGGCTGGATGGTTCGCAGAAGAGAATGGTTGGCCAATGTTTTATTTATTCTCTGTTATTATCGGATTACCTGGGCTCGTACTGTTGTTTGCCTGCCGTAAGACGCTTGATTACACTCAAAAAACGGACAGTTTTATTGCGCGGACCCTATTCAAAAAATATTATCAGTCTGCCTTTATTATCATGATACTCGCAGCTCTGTTGTTTATCGCTTGGTTGATCCTCAGCATCCTGTTATTTTCCGTCACGCATTTTGTACCCCTGATATATGCAATATCTTCACAACATATTCTATATATGAACAATTTAAGTGATTGGATATCCCCGATGTTATCCTTGAGTGTAATCATTGGAGTCTCAGGTCTTCTCTTGGGAGGAATGCTGGATTATTTAGCGTTGAAGAAAAGCAAATTGGCTTAACTTATTTCCTCCATTTCCGTTCCTTTCCAGCATTTAGTTACAACAGAAGGCCGACAAAGTTCAGTCTTCTGTTGCATTTTTTTAGTGACAAAGATCACAAGTAGAATAAAAAACCACAATTATGTGACTTGAAAAACATCTTTTTCAGGGCGTGATTATTTATATTCACACTAACAAATATTATTATTTGAACCTATTTTATTTCGAACTATTCGAAATATTTTTATTATCCTAAAGCCATATAAAGGGAATTTATGAAAAGACATATTTTGACACTCACTGCAGCTGCTACTGCCTTGATTTCTGCTTCAGCTTGTGCGGAATACCAGTCGGGATTTGCTAATGTCAGCATGAACTACCTTGACTGGAACGAACACACCACACACAAAACCGGTCAGACCTCACATAAAGACGACTTTGCTTATCTGGAATTAGAAGGTGGCGCAGGGTTCAGTTGGGGTGAGCTATATGGTTTCGCTGATTTAGAAAATCCATTTAACAGCAAAACTGCACAACCGGGTGACAACCAACGCTATACTTTCAAAACAACGGGTCGCTTCTATCTGGGTGATACTGGTTTCAACCTGTACGGTCATGTTTATGGAACCTATTCACTACCGGGTAAAGCTAACGGTGGTAACTTCCATGAAGTCAATACACTTTATGGACTGGGCTACAATACTACTCTTGCTGGTTTGTGGTTCAAACCTTTCGTCGCACTTCATTATGTTGACCAAACTTTCTACTCAGGAAATAACGGCTATGTCGTAGGCTGGGTAGCTGGATACGATTTTAATCTCTGGGAACAAAAATTCAGTGTTACAAACTGGAATGAAGTTGAATTGAACCGCAATAAGCGCTACGGCAACGGCGGACGCGAAGGCGTTAACGGTGCTATCGCATTGTGGTGGACTCCACATCCTTCTTTTACAACAGGAATTCAATACCGCTACGCAGATAACAAATTGGGAGAAGATTTCCTACAGGATGGTATTGTTTACAGTGTAAAATATAACTTTTAACAACTAATTTAACAGATGAGCAGCCTTTCGCTGCTCATCGATACTCATAAATAATAGTTATCCTATTATTAAAAAGCATATCCAAGTAGTTTTTCTTTGATTTTAACTAATTTTTTATCTTTTAAAATAGTTAGTTACATTAAAAACATTGCGGGTTTTGATTTTTTGTGCAAATAACAGTGTGAAATTAACGTTTTGTTAAATTTAATATCACATGTGATCCCTCTAACATAAAAAGCCTACAAGCCATCCTGCTTCCATTACAATTGTTTACACTCCGGTAACCATACCGTAGAATGCCCCCACTGATGAAACGACAATAAAGCTTTTGTTATCTGGGGTCGCTCAATGAGACTTATGAAATACAAAAAAACTATTGGGTTATCGTCATTACTTGCAGCCACTTTAATGCTAAGCGGTTGTGATATGGTATTGATGAATCCCAAAGGGGCGATCGGCGTTGAGCAAAAAACGCTGATACTGACGGCGTTTGGCTTGATGCTGATCGTTGTTATCCCGGCTATTGTAATGGCAATCGTTTTTGCCTTGCGTTACCGGGAAGCCAATAAATCTGCAACTTATCGTCCAAACTGGGCACACTCAAATAAAATTGAGCTTGTCGTCTGGACTGTACCTGTCCTGATTATCATCGTCCTGGCGACCATTACATGGAAAACGACTCATGAGCTCGATCCATATAAGCCACTGGACAGTGATGTAAAACCGGTGACGATAGAAGTTATTTCCCTTGACTGGAAATGGCTGTTCATCTACCCGGAGCAGGGTATTGCTACCGTAAATGAAATTGTATTCCCTAAAGATGTTCCGATTAACTTCAAAATCACCTCAGACTCTGTGATGAACTCTTTCTTCATCCCACAGTTAGGTGGTCAGATTTATGCAATGGCAGGTATGCAAACAAAACTGCACCTGATTGCTAATTCTTCGGGTAAATACGACGGATTTTCAGCAAGTTATAGTGGTCATGGCTTCTCAGGCATGAAATTCACTGCAACTGCAACTGATGATCGTGCAGGTTTTGAAGAGTGGGTGCAGAAAGTTAAAGCATCATCTAAAACCCTGGATACCGTAGAAGCATTCAATGAATTGGCTAAACAGAGCCAAAACAATCCTGTTGAACACTTCTCAAGCGTGAAACCAAAACTGTTCCAAGAAACTATCGCCAAATTCATGGGTGATATGGGCCATGGTGGTATGTTTGGTGTATCAAGCCATAGTAAAACAGAACATGGTGAAGCTGCGGGTCATAATATGAATATGAGTCAGCCGGCTCATGCAGGTGTTGAGGAATAAAGGCATGTGGGGAAAATTAACACTGGATGCGGTCCCATTGCATGAACCCATTATTGTGGTGACATTGCTTGGGATCTTGCTTGGGGGGCTGGCGGTTGCTGGTGCCTTAACCTATTTCCGTAAATGGAAATGGCTCTGGAGTGAATGGTTAACCAGCGTTGACCATAAGAAAATCGGTGTCATGTACATCGTCGTAGCCATGGTAATGATGCTTCGTGGTTTTGCTGACGCCATCATGATGCGTGGACAGCAAGCCCTCGCTTCTGCTGGTGAAGCAGGCTTCCTACCCCCGCACCATTATGATCAGATCTTTACCGCCCATGGCGTTATCATGATCTTCTTCATGGCAATGCCTTTCGTTGTCGGTCTGATGAACATTGTTGTTCCTCTGCAAATCGGTGCGCGCGACGTTGCATTTCCATTCCTGAACTCTTTAAGCTTCTGGCTGTTTGTTGTTGGTGTAGTACTGATCAACCTCTCTCTGGGGGTCGGTGAGTTCGCACAAACGGGTTGGTTAGCCTATCCGCCTCTGTCCGGTCTGGAATATAATCCCGGGGTCGGGGTCGATTACTGGATATGGAGTCTTCAGCTCTCCGGTGTAGGTACATTGCTGACAGGTGTTAACTTCTTCGTGACCATCCTGCGCATGCGTGCACCAGGTATGTCCATGATGAAACTCCCTGTCTTTACATGGGCTTCACTGTGCACCAACGTACTGATCATTGCTGCGTTCCCAATCCTGACAGTCACCATTGCACTGTTAACTCTGGATCGTTATCTGGGCACCCATTTCTTTACCAACGATATGGGCGGCAACATGATGATGTACATCAACCTGATTTGGGCTTGGGGTCATCCTGAAGTTTACATTCTGGTTCTGCCTGTCTTTGGTATCTTCTCTGAAGTCACTGCAACATTCTCGAAAAAACGCCTGTTTGGTTATACCTCACTGGTGTGGGCGACAATCGTTATTACCATCCTGTCGTTCATCGTATGGTTGCACCACTTCTTTACCATGGGCTCCGGCGCGAACGTCAACGCCTTCTTCGGTATCGCCACGATGATTATCTCTATCCCAACCGGGGTTAAGATCTTCAACTGGCTGTTCACTATGTACCGTGGGCGTATCGAATTCAAAACCCCGATGCTGTGGACTGTCGGCTTTCTGGTCACTTTCTCCATTGGTGGTATGACTGGTGTTCTGCTGGCAGTACCTGGCGCGAACTTTGTTCTGCACAACAGTCTGTTCCTGATTGCTCACTTCCATAACGTCATCATCGGCGGTGTGGTATTCGGCTGCTTCGCAGGTACTACTTACTGGTTCCCGAAAGCGTTCGGTTTCACACTGAACGAAAAATGGGGTGTCCGCGCATTCTGGTTCTGGATCTCTGGATTCTTCGTTGCCTTCATGCCGCTGTACGCACTGGGCTTCATGGGTATGACCCGTCGTCTGAGCCAAGATATCAACCCAGAATTCCACTCACTGCTGGTTGTTGCCGCTGGCGGCGTTGTCTTAATCGCCTTGGGTATTCTGTGTCAGGTTATCCAGTTCTACGTCAGTATCCGTGACCGTGAACAAAACCGTGATCTGACGGGTGATCCATGGGGTGCTCGTACCCTTGAATGGTCAACTTCATCTCCACCTCCATTCTATAATTTTGCTGAAGTTCCACACATTCAGACTCGTGATGCGTGGTGGGATATAAAAGAAAAAGGCACTGAATATAAACGGCCTGCCAAATATGAAGAAATTCATATGCCTAGAAATACAGCAGCAGGCGTGGTCATCAGCGCATTCTGTCTGATATTAGGCTTTGCTTTTATCTGGCATATCTGGTGGATGGCTATTGGAAGCTTTGCTGGCATCGTTATCAGTTGCATCGTGAAAAGCTTTGACGAAGACGTTGATTACTACGTCCCTGTAGCTGAAGTCGAGAAAGTTGAAAATCAGCGTTACGAAGAACTGAGAAAGGCAGGTGTGAAATAATGTCGACTCAAACCCTTAATAACACAGTAGCCCATGACGATCATGGGCATCACGATACAGGTGCCAATAAAGTATTTGGTTTCTGGATCTACCTGATGAGTGACTTGGTTCTGTTTGCAAGTCTGTTCGCTACCTATGCAGTGCTGGTTAACGGCACTGCTGGCGGCCCAACAGGTAAAGATATTTTTGAACTGGATTTTGTTCTAGTCGAAACCTTCCTGCTGCTGTTCAGTAGTATTACCTATGGTTTCGCTATGCTGAACATGAACAAAGGTAAAGTTGCACAGGTTAACCTGTGGCTGTTCATTACCTTCCTGTTCGGCCTTGGCTTCGTTTCAATGGAAGTGTATGAGTTCCATAAACTGATCTCAGAAGGCTTTGGTCCGGATCGTAGCGCATTCCTGTCTTCCTTCTTCGCACTGGTTGCTACTCACGGTCTGCACGTCACCTTCGGCCTGATCTGGATTATCGTTCTGATCGTTCAGGTTTCACGTCGTGGTCTGACTGACATGAACCGTACTCGTCTGAATTGCCTGAGTTTGTTCTGGCACTTCCTTGACGTGGTATGGATCTGTGTATTTACTGTCGTTTATCTGATGGGAGCTATGTAATGAGTCATCCAAATACTTCTCATTCCGGCGCCAGCCACGGTAGCTTCAAAACCTATATGATTGGTTTTGTACTGTCAGTCATTCTGACCGTGATCCCATTCTGGATGGTGATGGAAGGTACAGCTTCACACAGCACCATCCTCGTAACAGTAGTCGCGATGGCTGTCGTTCAGATTTTTGTTCATTTCATCTGCTTCCTGCATATGAATACATCGTCTGAAGAGCGTTGGAATCTCGTTGCTTTACTATTCACATTACTGGTCATCGTTATCGTTGTTGTTGGCTCCCTGTGGATTATGTACAACCTGAACATCAATATGATGGTTGATTAAGGGTTGATTTGAATGATTAAGCAATACCTGCAAGTGACCAAACCAGGAATTATTTTCGGAAATCTAATTTCTGCGATTGGTGGTTTTCTACTCGCTTCCAGGGGCGTAATAGATTACCCCTTATTCTTTGCAACGATGGTCGGGGTATCGCTGGTGGTAGCATCAGGTTGTGTATTCAACAACTATATCGACCGCGATATCGACCGTATCATGGAAAGAACGAAAGAAAGAGTCCTTGTGAAAGGGCTTATAGACCCGAAAATCAGCCTGATTTATGCCGCAGTGCTAGGTATTGCTGGCATCGTGCTGCTCTATGTAGCAGCCAATGCCTTAGCAATGCAGTTAGCTATTATCGGATTTATTATCTATGTCGGGGTTTATAGCCTCTACATGAAAAGGAAATCTGTGTACGGCACACTGGTTGGTAGCTTGTCAGGCGCAGCACCTCCCGTAATTGGTTACTGTGCGGTAGCAGGGCACTTTGATACAGGTGCGCTGATCTTATTGCTGATCTTCAGCTTGTGGCAAATGCCCCACTCTTACGCCATTGCTATTTTTCGGTTCAAAGATTATCAAGCCGCTAACATTCCAGTATTACCGGTGATTAAAGGTATTTCCGTCGCGAAAAACCACATCACTCTGTACATTCTGGCCTTTATGGTAGCCACTTTAATGCTGACTATCAGTGGCTATGCTGGTTATAAATACCTTATCGTAGCCGCAGCAGTCAGTATCTGGTGGCTGGGTATGGCATTATCAGGTTATAAAACCTCTGATGACCGTATTTGGGCTCGTAAACTATTTATGTTTTCTATTGTCGCTATCATGTCATTAAGCGTCATGATGTCTGTAGATTCATCAGCATCGCCAGAAAACCTACTGACTTACGTCTGGTAATCTCAAAGATGGCAGGGATCTCCCTGCCATCTTTTCCTTTCCCTTATCGCTTTTATTCAATGGCAAATGATTCGGTTGCAAATATGTTTTTTTAGTTTGCCCCCATCAAAGTAAAATGTCATACCAGCTTTTTTGAGGTATCCATGAACGATAATAAAATGACTCCGCTTGAACTTCGGGCGACATGGGGCTTAGGTTCCGTTTTCTCTCTGCGCATGTTAGGCATGTTCATGGTTTTACCTGTTCTGACCACCTATGGCCTGAAATTACATGGTGCAACCGAAGCACTGATCGGGATTGCCATTGGTATATACGGGTTAACACAAGCAATATTTCAAATCCCATTTGGCCTGCTTTCAGACAAAATAGGCAGAAAGCCCTTAATTATCGGTGGACTACTCATTTTTGTATTAGGGAGTATTATTGCCGCATTAAGCGATTCCATTTGGGGCATTATTATCGGTAGAGCCTTGCAGGGTACAGGGGCGATATCCGCCGCAATCATGGCATTAATTTCTGATCTAACCCGCGAACAGAACCGAACAAAAGCCATGGCATTTATTGGTATTAGCTTTGGTATTACATTTGCTTTTGCTATTGTCGTTGGCCCTATTATTACCCACCACATCGGCTTAAATGGTTTATTCTGGGCAATCGCTGTCTTGGCTGGATGTGGAATTTTGATCACTCTATTCGCAGTACCAAATACCCAGACGCATTTACTGAATCGCGAATCCGGGATCGCCCGAGACAGTTTTAAGCGTGTGCTATCCGATCCTCAGCTATTAAAACTCAATTTCGGTATTCTTAGCCTGCATACTTTATTGATGTCGAGCTTTGTTGCCCTGCCCCTCATCATGGAGAAAGTCGGTTTTCCTCCAGAACAACACTGGAAAGTATATTTAATTACCACACTTATCTCTTTTGTTGCTGTTTTGCCTTTTATTATTTATGCAGAAACTAAACGCCGCATGAAGCAGGTGTTTTTACTTTGCATCGGTATGTTGTTCATTGCTGAAGCCGTCTTATGGTCACAAGGTTCACATCTTTGGGGGATCTTTGTCGGTATTCAAATATTCTTCCTTGCATTTAATATCATGGAGGCCATTCTGCCTTCACTTATCAGTAAAGAGGCACCAGCGGGTTACAAAGGCACAGCCATGGGCGTGTACTCTACCAGCCAATTTCTGGGTGTTGCGTTGGGGGGAGGCCTTGGTGGAATGCTTTACGAACTGCAAGGAGCATCATTGGTCTTTATGGGTGGTATCGCGTTGACTGCGCTCTGGTTTATTATCAGCCTAACATTACGTCAGCCTCCATATGTCAGCAGTATCAGGATCATTTTGCCAAAGCAACTCAACACCCCTGAAGTTTTGGCGAAAAAAATATTGGCGCAGGCGGGCGTAAAAGATGTCGTTATCGCATCAGAAGAATTCAGTGCCTATATTAAAGTCGATACCAAACTGACCAACCGTGAACAGTTAGAGCAGATTGTATTATCCCATGAATAATTTGCGATATTTGTAACTTAGCCAATGGACTGAATTTCCAAATTACCCAAAGGTGATGTGGTTACATATTGCGCACGGGGCGTAATGAAACGGATACCTCCCCAAATCGGCTTCAGTGAGCCATGCTGAATACATCAGCAAAATATGATGAAGAGGTGCCCGTTTCATTATTGCCTATGACAGAAGTTAGTCGCGGAAATTAGTAAACTGAAAAGGTTGTCCCAGCTCTGCGCCACGAACCAATGCGATGACACTTTGCAGATCATCACGGGCTTTACCTGTTATCCGCACTTGTTCGCCCTGAATCTGAGCCTGTACCTTCAGCTTGCTATCTTTAATCAGCTTTACAATCTTCTTCGCCAACGGTGTATCAATACCTTGCAACATAGTTGCTTCTACACTGTATGTTTTACCGCTGTGAACCATATTTTCAGGGATATTCAGCACAGAACCATCAATTCCACGCTTAGAAAATTTTTCACGAAGAATATCAACCAATTGATTCACCTGAAAATCAGATTCGCTCGCTATTTTGACCGACTCATTCTTTTCGTTTAATTCAAAACTCGCGCTGACGTTGCGAAAATCCCAACGGCTGGTTAACTCCCTCTGTGCGTTCTCTACCGCATTACGCACTTCTTGCATATCAACTTCTGAAACAATATCAAATGATGGCATTACCCGTCACCTCCGGCTAATCAATAAATCGGCATGATAACCGCTTTCCATTACTGGCAAAAGCTCTATACTCAAGAGGCTTTGTGATCTTGCGGAATTTATCCTATTTTGAGGTCATTCCGCATGACATTACGATCCTAAGCTTCCCCATGAAAGCGTCCCTCAAGGAAGAAATATGAAAATAACCATTCTTGGCTGTGGCGCTATAGGTAAATTGTGGCTTGCCGCTTTATCCCGACAGGATCATAGCATTCAGGGATGGCTGAGAGTTCCACAGCCCTTTATTTCCGTCCAGATCGAGAATTTAAACAATAAGGGAAAAAAATTTAATCAACAGTTTCCAGCCAATGACGAAAAACATCTCGCTGAAAGCGAATTGCTCCTCGTTTGTTTAAAAGCATGGCAAGTTTCTGACGCGATTAATAACCTTGCAACCAAACTTTCTCCTCATTGTCCCATCCTGTTATTACATAATGGAATGGGTGCACAAGAAGAGTTCCTGCCTTTACCCAATCCCATTTTACTTGGCGTGACCACTCATGGCGCTTATCAGAAAAATGGCGTTGTTTATCACAAATCACAAGGCATAACCCATATTGGTTCCGTGACAGCAAATGCGTATAAGCTCAGCAGATTGGCAGATATTCTGCATCGCGCCCTGCCCGATGTAGCATGGCATAATGAAATATACACCATCAGTTGGATGAAGCTGGCTGTTAACTGTGTCATTAACCCACTCACAGCAATCCATGATTGTAAAAATGGTGAATTACAGCATTATCGCGGACAGATTCAGTTATTGTGTGACGAAATTCACCAAGTCATGGAACATGATGGTATCCATACATCCAAACAGACACTCATTGATTACGTCATGAATGTGGTTGAGCAGACATCGGAAAATTACTCATCGATGCTGCAAGATATACGCGCACAGCGGCATACAGAGATAGACTACATCACAGGCTTTCTACTGCGCCGGGCCCGTATGCACGGGCTGACAATCGCAGAAAACTTCATAATTTATCAAAGTATTAAACGTAAGGAGGAAGAATATGAGCGTATCAGCCCTCATTTTTCTGGCTCACGGCAGTGAAGAAACCGAAGCGGTCACCACTATTGATTTGCTTATTCGGGCCGGAGTTAATGTGACCATAGCCAGTACCGAAACCGATGGCAGTCTCACCCTAACCTGCTCACGCGGCGTCAAAATCGTTGCGGATGTACCTTTGGTTGATGTCGTTGATGAAGATTTCGATGCCATTATCTTACCCGGAGGGATAAAAGGCGCAGAATGTTTTCGTGACAGTTTATTGGTGGTAGAAAAAATTCGCATTGCACAAAGCCAAGGAAAAATCATCGCTGCCATTTGTGCATCTCCTGCGATCGTACTGGAACATCATCAGCTTTTTCCTGTCGGGAACATGACTGGCTATCCCAGTATGAAAGATAAAATTGCGCCCGAAAAATGGATAGATAAACGAGTATACTTCGATGAAAGGGTCAATTTGCTGACCAGCCAAGGGCCTGCTACCGCTTTTGATTTCGCCCTGAAGCTCATTGAATTATTACAGGGAAAAGAAAAAGCAGCGGAAGTTGCCGCTCAACTGGTTTTACCGCCCGGCGTTAATAACTACCAGAATATCCAGTAAGCACCGCAATAAATCCAAACATCGGGCGACTTATAATAAACGATAAGTCGCCCGATGTTCTGATTTCAAATCAAGGCCGATACACCTTCACATTTTCGAAACCTTGCTCACGCAAGTAAAGCGCCTGCAAACGGCTCATCACACCACGATCACAATAGAGTAAATATGTTTTCTCTTTTGGCAGGTCACCAAACTGGCTACTCAGCTTATAAAAAGGCAATGACTGAACTTCAATATCATCCATGCTTAATGGGCGATTATCCTGCTCATCAGGAGAACGGATATCCAGCAGCACATCATTAGAGAAAAACTCCGTGACTGTTTCTACTTCAACAACCTGCTCATTGGTCTGCTCCGCAATCTGGCGGATATCTACGTTTTGAGCCTCGCTGATGACACGATCCAAAATCTCAAAATCAAAGTTGTTTTCTTCCGCTTCAATTTTAGCCTTGACCGCTTTCACTGTCGGACTTTTTGAGATTACGCCACAAAATTCCGGCATGGTGCGGGCAAAATCTTCAGTGCCAATTTCACGAGCCAGTTTAATGATGTGCTCTTTATCATGAGAAATCAGAGGACGGAGGATCAATGTATCAGAAGCATTATCTATCAGTCTCAGGTTAGTCAAAGTCTGACTGGATACTTGCCCCAAAGCCTCGCCCGTTACGATTGCCTGAACTCCGTAGCGCTCAGCAATTCTGGAAGATGCCCTGACCATCATTCTTTTCAGTACGACACCCATCTGGCCATCATCAATTTTTTCCAGAATTTCAGCCACAACAGGTTCAAAATCGACTGCAATAAACCGGACTTTATGAGAACTGCCAAACCGGTTCCACAAATAATGGGCAACCTGCTTCACCCCAATTTCATGGGCTGAGCCGCCAAGATTAAAGAAACAATAATGCACACGACAACCACGACGCATCAGCATATAACTGGAAACACCGGAGTCAAACCCACCGGAAATCAGTGACAACACATCTTCCTGTGTGCCGATTGGAAAACCGCCAATCCCTTCATGACGAGCCTTAACCAGAATCAATTTATCCTGCTCAACCTCCAAATTTACCGTTACATCAGGTTGAGTCAATTTAACTTTGGCAGATTCAATGTGCTGGTTCAGGCCACCGCCGACATAGCGTTCAACTTCATTGGACGTAAAACTGTGTTTTCCACGGCGCTTAACACGGACACAAAACGTTTTGCCATGCAATAAATGACCGTACGTTTCGTATGTTTGTTCAAAGATATGATGCAAGTCACGAAAATCCCGCTCTTCTACTTGCAGGATATGATGAATACCCGGAATACGTGTCAGTGCATCACAAATTTCTGCGCCAAGGTTATCATCTTTCACTCTAACTTCGATATTATCCCAATGGCGAACAACAGCAATGCCCTCTCCGAATGTTTTAAGTACATTGCGGATATTGCTGGCAAGAATTTTAATAAAGCGCAACCGGACGGTCTGGCTCTTAATCGTAATTTCTGGGAATAATTTAATGATAAACTTCATAGTAAGATATAGTAGTCATTCAATGTTGAACCATCACGAGCAATATCACGGATGATTCTTAAGTGTTCAGTTGGATAGGGCGCAGAGTATAACATCATCTTGCTACATAGCCTCAAAAATATGGCCTGTAAAAAAACAGCGGTAACACATGATTTATTTTTCTTGGTGTAGTAGGGTACTCTGCAATTCTGTAACGAACTTGCTTTGCTGTAATTCGTTAAATAACCATAAGTTAAGTCATTATGTCTAAAGCAAATCAAACATCAGAAACCGAACAAAAACCGGCATTTGAAACTTCTCTGAAAGAGCTGGAAGAAATTGTTATTCGGCTGGAATCAGGGGAACTCCCATTAGAAGATGCATTGAACGAATTTGAACGCGGTATTCAACTTGCAAGACAGGGACAGAAAACTCTTCAGCAGGCGGAGCAACGAGTGCAAATTTTATTGAACCATGATGCGCAGTCACCACTTGATGAATTTTCGTCCGAACCTGAGTAAATTTATGTCTGAACAATATGAGACTCCTTTTGAAGAGATGCTGCTCACTTGTCAACAACATGTCAATGACAAACTGACGGCAATATTCTCTTCATTACCTTTTTTAGACAGCCCATTAGGCACAGCAATGCAGCATGGAGCTGTGCTGGGTGGGAAGCGGCTGAGGCCGTTTTTAGTTTACAGCGTGGGCGAAATGTTCGGCCTCACCAAAAAGAGTCTTGATGCTGCTGCACTTGCCTTAGAATGCATCCATGCCTATTCATTGATTCATGATGATTTACCTGCGATGGATAATGACGATTTGCGCCGTGGTCAACCCACCTGTCATATCAAATTTGGTGAAAGTCAGGCCATTTTAGCGGGTGATGCGTTACAGTCATTGGCCTTTGAAATTCTGGCAAATCATGACATGCCTGATATCGCTTTATCCGATCGTCTTGCCATGGTTGCTGAGCTGGCAAATGCCAGCGGTTTTGCTGGTATGTGCGGCGGTCAGTCACTGGATTTGGAAGCCGAAGGTAAACAAATCGACCTCGCCTCACTGGAACAAATTCACCAGCATAAAACGGGGGCATTAATACGTGCAGCTGCCCGACTGGGTGCTTACAGCGCGGGACAACGTGGTCGTGAAGTGATGCCTTTGCTGGATCGATATACCCAAGCCATCGGCCTCGCATTTCAGGTACATGATGATATTCTGGATGTCATTGGAAATACTGAAGTGATTGGTAAACGTCAGGGCAACGATCAGCAGCTTGGCAAAAGTACCTATCCTGCCTTATTAGGTTTAGGGCAAGCCCAGAAAAAAGCCCGAGATCTGTATGAAGAAGCACTTACCACACTCACAGAACTGGAAAAACAGTCGTATAACACCGCAACTTTAAAAAAACTGGCTGGTTTTATCATTGAGAGAAACAGCTAAAAAAACGGTCATATTAGTCATCGATTAATATGGTCACCAGTTATATAAAAACCCATAATCAATAAAAGTATCTCATGGGGTGAACCCAAAAATTACATACTGATAATAACAGGGTTCTTAATATTCAACTTCTAACGGGTATAGCATTTTATACAGGCATAGCATGAGCATTGATATAGCGAAATATCCAACATTGGCATTGGCGGAAACTCCAGAAGAACTTCGCCTGCTACCCAAAGACACTTTGCCAAAGTTATGCGATGAACTGCGTCAATTTTTGCTGAACAGTGTTAGCCGCTCCAGTGGTCACTTTGCTTCCGGCCTTGGCGCAATCGAATTAACAGTCGCACTTCACTATGTTTATAAAACTCCCTTTGACAATTTAGTCTGGGATGTTGGTCACCAAGCCTACCCACATAAAATTTTAACCGGACGTCGTGATCGCATTAATACCATTCGCCAGAAAAACGGGCTTCACCCTTTCCCGTGGCGGGATGAAAGTGAATATGACACCTTGTGCGTCGGTCACTCATCCACCTCAATCAGTGCTGGCTTGGGTATGGCAATTGCTGCGAAGCACGAAGGCAAAAACCGCAAAACAGTATGCGTTATCGGAGATGGCGCTATCACTGCGGGTATAGCTTTCGAAGCTATGAACCATGCGGGAGATATCGATCCTGATATGCTGGTGATCCTTAACGACAATGAGATGTCTATTTCTGAAAACGTCGGGGCATTGAACAATCATCTGGCACAACTCCTGTCAGGTAAACTGTATACAACCCTGCGTGAAAGCGGCAAGAAAGTCTTTTCTAATCTTCCGCCTATCAAAGAGTTACTAAAGAAGACCGAAGAACACCTCAAAGGCATGGTCGTCCCCGGAACGTTATTTGAAGAACTTGGGTTCAACTACATCGGGCCTGTTGATGGTCATGACGTATTGGCCCTGACCCAGACCCTGAAAAATATGCGTGAACTGAAAGGGCCACAATTTCTGCATATCATGACCAAAAAAGGCCGTGGTTATGCGCCTGCGGAAAAAGATCCCATCAGTTGGCATGCCGTTCCGAAATTCGACCCTGCTACCGGATCTTTGCCAAAAAGTGCAGATACTCGCCCGACATTTTCCAAGATCTTCGGTGACTGGTTGTGTGAAGAAGCGGCTCAGGACAAAAAACTGATGGCGATCACCCCCGCCATGCGAGAAGGCTCCGGCATGGTGCGTTTCTCCCGCGAGTATCCTGACCAATATTTTGATGTCGCTATCGCCGAACAGCATTCTGTTACCTTTGCGGCAGGTCTGGCTATCGGCGGCTACAAACCGATCGTTGCTATTTATTCCACTTTCCTGCAACGCGCCTATGATCAGGTGATCCACGATGCTGCCATCCAAAAACTGCCGGTCTTGTTTGCCATCGACCGAGGCGGCATTGTTGGTGCGGATGGACAAACCCATCAGGGCGCATTCGATATTTCATTCCTGCGCTGTATCCCAAACATGGTAATCATGACACCCAGCGACGAAAATGAGTGCCGCCAGATGCTGCATACGGGACATCAATATCAAGCAGGCCCTACTGCTGTCCGTTATCCTCGCGGAACAGGGACTGGCGCTGAACTTCAACCACTGGAAGCATTGCCGATTGGCAAAGGCGTGATCCGCCGCCCGGGAGAGCGCATTGCGATCCTGAACTTTGGCACATTGCTGCCTTATGCCCTGCAAGCGGCTGAAGAACTGAATGCAACCGTCGTTGATATGCGCTTTGTCAAACCACTGGATAAAGAACTGGTTCTGGAAATGGCAACCCGCCATGAATTACTGGTGACTTTAGAAGAAAACGCCATTATGGGCGGTGCCGGCAGTGGTGTTAACGAACTTTTGATGCAGGAAAAACAACCTGTTCCTGTATTAAATCTTGGTTTACCCGATCACTTTATACCGCAAGGTACACAGCAAGAACTGCATGCTGATTTAGGTCTGGATTCAGCGGGTATCCAAAACAGCATCGAGAAATATCTGGCTAAATAACCATTAATATCGGATGGATGTTTTTGTTAAACATCCATCTATTTTTCTCCATATTCATTATTATTCTATTCAAACCTCTCTATTCCCAGTAACTGAATTTTTATCGATATTTTCTCAGGAACGTTTCAAAAAATAATCATTAATATCAATATCTAATTGTTCGATATTCGTGAATCACGTCCCACATTTCAAACTAAACACACCAATCAGATCAAAAAACAAACATAATAACCATTGGTTTTGAATAGTTATTAATATCTTTCCTGAAACAGCAATAAAAAATTAAATAATAAATATTAAATATTAAATATTAAATATTAAATATTAAGGAATCATAATGAATAACATCAATGTCGTATCTCAGTCACAACAACTCCTTCCTGAATTTAACAAAAACTGGACTGACTGGCGCTGGCAGCAAAAAAACGCATTACGTGATGAAGAATCGTTACGTATTGCTTGTGGCGGGTGGAATGATGAAATAACTCGACGTATTCAACAGAATCTACAGGGTCAGAAAATGCAAATCACACCCTATTATCTCAGTAGAATTCTGACCACCAGCCAATCTGACGATATCACGACAAATCCACTTTGGCGGCAAGTGGTTCCATTTTGGAATGAAGAAGAACTTAATGGCTATGACGGAGAATCCGAGAACTGGGAACTCAATGAGGAGATGAAAACCCCTATCTGCCAGCATAAATACGACAACCGCGTAATTTTGCGGATGGTAAATGCCTGTAATTCTTACTGTCAATTCTGTTTTGAAGCGCTGCGAACACTAAAGGTCGATTCAGATAAATCAAATGCCGGACGCACTTCCTTTCAGCAATCCCTTGAATACATCAAAAATACGCCTTCAGTGGAAGAAGTGATCCTAAGCGGCGGTGATCCCTTAATGCTGACAGATAACAAACTGGATGAATCGTTAGCCGCCATCAGGGAAATCAGAGAAGACCTGCTAATTCGCGTTCATTCCCGTGCTCTGACATTCAACCCTTATCGCATTACCGCTGCCTTGCTCGAAACCCTGAAAAAACATCGCGTCAATGCCTTTGGCGTTCATATCTGCCATCCGCACGAGTTAAGCGAAGAATTCCAACATGCTGTGCGCCGCATCCAAAGTGTCGTCCCCATTGTGTTTTCCAATATGCCCTTCTTACGTGGTATCAATGATAATGAAGAAACCCTCCACAAGCTGTTTATCGATCTATACCGAATAGGCGTGAAACCTTATTATCTCTACCATTTTATGCCTTTCTCTCCTGGTTCTTCAGAATATAAAGCCTCAATTAATGATGCCATCACCATTATGGGCAAGCTCAAGCGTCGCGTTTCCAATATTGCCTTACCGGAATATGTCCTGCCACATATGAAAGGTAAATTCACCGTGCCCTTATTCACTCATCCGGAAGAAATGCCTTATTTCGAAACCATCAATGGCAAACGTTATTACCGCTTTATCAACTGGAAAAATGAACAATGCGAGTGGCTGGATAACTAAGTTATCCCGAATTTATCAATCAACGATATGCCCCGTGAATTTCAAAATGCAGCTTGAAATATAACGGGGATAAAACCTATTTATTTCGAGAATACAAAATGAAACCAAATGCAATTTTGTTTGTTGATATTGATGATGCCAAAATTCCGCGCTACAGATATCGGGAAACCCATTTCGCCGCAGCTAAAGATATGGGCATACACTGCCTGACGGCAGCATTGAAAGGGCACCAGCATACAGAACGTCTTTCTGTCGATAGTGATGAAGTTTTCTATCTGGAATCACTCACACAAAATGACTTGCAAGAACTCGTCACAGCATTGCAGCAGCGCTACACCTTGCGCAGTATTTTATGTTACGCGGGCCACGCTTCCACTATCGGCCAAGTTGGCTGCATCGTTGCAGAAGTTTGTCAAGATGTTGGAATACCTAATGCTTCCTCTTCCGCCATTGCTGTCTGCAACAATAAGTTTCTGATGCGTCAGGCGCTGCAAAAACAGGGGGTCAGGTCAATACGTCATGCCCTGTGTCACACTGAAGAAGAACTGCGCTTACACGCAGATATAGTTGGCTATCCCCTAATTGCAAAACCCCCGTTCGGGGCAGCTTCAGCCTTTATCAAAAAATGCCGTAACTGGGCTGAACTCCAAGCACATTACCACGCATTTACTACTCATTATGCCCATTCTATTTACATCGACTTTATGGGAGATACACAAGAATGCTTTACTTCAGAAGGTGAAAAACATATCAGCATCCCGGGTAAAAGCCTGCTACTGGAAGAATACCTTGATGGCATTGAAGGTACTGTTGAATGTGCTATGAGCCAACATGAAGTGCATCCGGTATTGATCAATGAAAAATTGATCTTAACTGAGAAAGAAAATACCGTTCTGGAAAACCTGCTGATTTGCCCACCTGTTTCATTTTCACCTTCAGAACAAGAACAAATCAGAGACTACGCCATAGATTGTATAAAAGCTGTAGGCCTGAACTATGCCATTGCTCATCTTGAATTCCGTATGACCAGCAATGGCCCTGTTGTCATTGAAATTAATCCTCGTCTTGGTGGATTATTTGTCAATTCGGCTTTCCGTGATATTGCCGGATTAGATCCATACCAACTCTATCTCTCTATCCTCTTGCAAGAACAAGACATTGATACACAGTTAAACCTCGCCCAACAACGAGCGACTTCGGCCAAGCAACATTACTCAATGTTAGCCATGTACCCCGAACAGAGCGGGTATTTTCAAGGCATTGAAAACATAGAACACATGAAAAATCATCCAAATGTGATCGAATGTATTCCTCAACCCGCTGACTACTACATCAATGCGGAAACCGAAGAACATTACTTGTTCAGATGCTGGGCAAAGGTCAACGATGCTTCCGATGCCTATGCACTACATCAAGAAATGCTGGAACACGTTAAACCCATTATCATCCCTATTCCATAAGGTAGCCAAAATATGCAAATTGCAGATATCTCGGCGCGTTTAATGAATGAGCATTATTGCCATATCCCACATTTCAGTAAGTTGATTTCCTATGATCCAAAAGAGATGAAAACATTTAAAGATCATTGGAATAATCTTGCATTGGATCAGAATTTTAAAGACTATACTCACCGGGAAAGGCGTATCCTGCGCTATTCTTACCGTCCAGCCCAAGAAAGCCCGCTTCAACTCAATCGGGATACAGAATATCGTTCATCCATCACCTATGACATTGAATATAAGCAAGGTGCCAATCAACTCAGCTATGCTGAAGAAGAATTCATAACTAACCCCATCATGTGCCGCATACTTGCAAAGGACATTGCGATTTTAGGTGACCAATTAACGAAGGAAAGTCATTATGCGATTGATATTCATCAATTTCGCGTAAAGGCACAGACTGGTAAGGAAAGCCCGACAACGTCAGGAATTCATCAAGACGGTCAAGATTGGATCTTTATGCACTTCATCCAAAGGCACAATACCGAACCCGTCATTTCCGAAGTGTATGCAGCAGAACATGAAGCTCCGCCTTTGCTACATACTGCAATGGAGAACTTTCTTGAAACACTCGCCATAAATGATAAACGACTTTATCATCGGGCAAGCAATGTTCGGCAAGCATCTCCTACAAACGCGGCATTTCGGGATCTATTGTTGGTCACTTTCCGGCAACTTCCTGAACAATAAGAGAGCTAATAATAATGTCAAGCCAGGAAAATAGTTTGAATTTGCGTTGGTCCGGTCTTAATGCCTTATTTATCGTCAGTGCCCGATTCGTCTCCGATTTTGGTGCGTTTCTGAATATGGTGGCACTCTCCACCTATGTGTACTTACTCAGTAACAGTGTCATGCACGTCAGCATTTTTCTTGCCTGCCGTGTAGCAGGCGGCCTCATCGCCAGCCTGATCGGAACTCCATTTTTCAGGCGGTTTACGGGAAGATGGCCGTTGGTCTTTTTTGATCTCGTACGTGTCATTTTGTTGTCCCTGTTATTGGTGATCCCTGCCTCACAACAACTATTGATCTTGCCAATAATCGCCTTCGGCATTGGATTAGGCAATTCAATGTTTGCTATCGGACTAAACAGCCAATTGCCTTATTGGGTACATGCTTCCCGACGTATCTCAACAAATTCCTGGCTTACCTCCGTTGCTGCAACGGGGGCCGTATTTGGCAGTCTGGTTTCAGGATTACTGGTCGCAAGCAGCGGTTATGAAATGGTATTTACCGTCAATATCATTACTTATCTGCTGGCTGCGATCCTGATTATGCCCCTGCGTTTCCTCTCTTTACCGGAACAAAAAACGTCAAGAGAACTTAGTAATGAGTGGCGCGAATTACGCCTAGGTTTACGCAGTGCGCCAATGCTGGCAGGAATGTTGTTCTTGAGCCTTGCGGATACACTGGGCAGCGCAGCGCATAATGTAGGTTTCCCCATCATTTCAAAACTCCTTACTCCCGATAATGCCAGCACCACAATGGGTTTATTACTGGCAACATGGGCGATAGGGAAATTCAGTGGCGCACGATTGGCGAGCTATTTACTGCGCAGCCGCAACCTACTGAAAATGGAGAAACTGTTCTTTATCGGCGTAGCCCTGATGTCGACGGGATTTATTCTTACCTTCCAGCAAAGCAGTATATTCTGGCTGCTGCTGTTTGCTGTCTGGGCGGGAATCGGAGATGGAATTGCAGAAGTCAGTCTGATATCACGAGCGCAAAGCGAGCCGGAAAGTTTACGTCTGCCGATTTTCAGTTTGCTGACGCTGTTACAAATGACCGGCTTCGGGATAGGTATGCTACTGGTTGCACCATTCTACGTCTGGCTGCCACCTTCCATCGTCATCCTGATATTCCACGGCTTACCACTGACGGTATTGGTGCTGGTTTTGCTTTGGGTAAAACGTGTTACTGCAAACAAAGTGTAAAATTGAAAACTTAATAATTAGCACAGATCTATAAAAAGGCAGGTGTAAGCTCTACCCAACAATTGGAAGAATACTGTCGCTTTAATAATTTTGATCTCTATGTACCAGAAAGATTTTTGCAATCTGAAAGCAGAATATTGGTTTGAATCTCAAATCTTGGCAGTAACGACAAAAGGAAACGTCAACCTAAGTTATCGTTATACGCCTCGGAGAGAGTTTTTAAACACGAGAAATAAAGTTAATACCGATATTTAGAGCCTATGCAGGATCACGGTATCGGTTTTATCTATTTCAGCCTCTTAAAAAATGAATAATATCTCATTTAAAACAGTACATTGTTTGAAATTAAACCTCCCTTAAAGAACCAAAGACTTCCCAACTTATCTATGTATCTCTCAAAAATGCTATTACGACTGACAAAACATTTCTCGCGGGCAAACTCGTTTCCGCTCCATAAGTGATCTTCATTCCATTTTTACAATCCAATGCGAATTTTATTTGCCTATTCGTTAACCACATTCTATTTATTGTTCAACAATATAAAAACAATGAATTAACAATGATGTTTGTTTGAACCAACAATACAACAACAGCACATTTATCTATGGGGAAGTAAAGTATGCAGCAAGCCATCAATTTTTGGCCCCTAATGGGTATCGTTGTCATTATCATTGGCTTTATCATCAGGTTTAATCCTGTTCTGGTTGTGACCATTGCCGGCCTGGTCACAGGATTAGCCGCTCACATGCCAATTATCGAAATTCTGGAAAAGCTAGGTGCCGGATTTATCAATACCCTGAATCTGACTCTCACTCTCCTGTTTCCTCTGGTCATTATCGGCCTGTTGGAAAGACATGGATTAAAAGAACGAGCCCAGAAATCCATTGCCCATATCAAAACCGCTACCGCCGGACGTTTATTGATTATCTATCTGTTTATACGCGAAACCTCTGCGGCAATGGGGCTAACCAGTTTAGGCGGACATCCACAAATGGTTCGCCCTTTGTTGGCTCCTATGGCTGAAGGTGCGGCCGAAAATCAATATGGCGAGTTGCCGGACTCAGTTCGTCATCGTATTCGTGCAATGTCTGCCGCAACGGATAATACCGGTCTGTTCTTCGGTGAGGATATTTTTGTCGCCTTTGGCGCGATTATCTTTATGCACAATTTCATGCTGGAATCGGGAGGTATTCACACCGAACCACTGCATATCGCCCTCTGGGGAATTCCTACCGCTATTTGTGCTTTTTTGATCCACGCCGTTCGGTTATATCGCCTTGATTATCACCTTGCCAATGAACTTAATTCTCTGAATCACAACAAATTGAACAGCAAGGAGAAAAAATAATGTTTCAATTACAGTATCTCTATGTGCTGGCAGGGCTTATCTTGATTGCTGTTGCCATTATGTCATGGCGTGATAAAGCCAATCCTCGCCGCTTAACGACAGGCCTGTTCTGGGCATTGTACGGTTTCATTTTTCTGGCCGGTAAATGGAGCGGCTATCTGGCGGCTATCTGGATCAGCGATGAACTCTATGCCCAGAAAATTGCTCATGTCAGTGTTGGTGTGTTAGTGATTGCTATGGCGCTGCTGGCAGGATTTGGTGGGGTTCGTCTGGGAAATTATCATCAACGCACAACAGAACAACGGCAAGAAGATGCTGAGCGTCTTGGCAATCGGTTATTTCTACCCGCCTTGCTGATCCCCATTGTCACCATGCTCGGCGTTTTGATGTTTAACCATATTCCTGGCTTGCAACAAGCTGTTTTTGGTGCGGGTAATCACTCTACTCTGGTGACACTCTTTTCTGTTACTCTCGGTTGTCTGGCTGGATTAATTATCGCATTGAGCATGAGTCGGGGTCCCATAACACAACCGATACAAGAAACTCGCCGCCTGTTGGATTCAATTGGTTGTGTATTTATCCTGCCACAAATTCTGGCAACACTTGGATTATTATTTACCGCAGCAGGTGTCGGCACGGTAATTTCCCATCTGACCGAAAATTATTTGTCTGTCGATAATCGATTTATTGCAGTAACAGCTTATGTACTTGGCATGGCTCTGCTAACGATGATTATGGGAAATGCTTTCGCTGCTTTTCCTATCATCACGGCCGGTATCGGGATTCCGATTTTGATCTTACAGCACGGGGGCAATCCAGCCGTAATGGCCGCTATCGGTATGTTCTCCGGCTATTGTGGTACGTTGATGACACCAATGGCGGCAAATTTTAATATCGTACCTGCTGCACTGTTAGAGTTACCCGACCGCAATGCCGTCATCAAGGCACAAATCCCTACGGGTTGTGCTTTATTGATAACCAACGTGTTCTTACTCTATTTTCTTATGTACAAATAAAAGCTTATACGCAGCGAGGAATTGAAGAGACTAATTCTGTCCGGTTAGTGACATTGGCCTTAGTAAAAATATTGCGCAGGTGCATTTTCACGGTGGAAAGCGAAATACCAAGCTGTAAAGCAATACGTTTATGACTGGCACCTTCTCTGACCAGATGAATAATTTGCTGTTCTTTCGGTGTGAATGAAATCAGTAAGTCCGGCAAAATATCGGAAGGCATCAACTCTGCGACGGAAAGAATAGCATTGAGTCTCATCATTTCTGAAATGATCCGGGTGGAGTGGTTCTGACTGATGAAAATGCTCTAAATAAGCCTGATTGGCATGGCGATGTTTATGTTTGTCGGCTGTGAACTGGTAACGCCGATGGCGATCCCTGCTTTTGCCGGACAGGTAATGGGTGATTTCGGTAAATACTGGATTGGTATCGGGCTGCTGTCTGAACCGTATTATCCCATTGGTATTAGCAGCCGTATGCTCATGGGGAACCGCTTATTTGCTGGTCACTATCTCGGTGATCCTGCTGCGTATTCGCCGTCCTGATCTGCACCGGGCCTATAAATCACCGTTTTTCCCGTTGCCGCAGATTATTTCAAGTGTAGGAATTATTCTGGCCATTGTTTATATAACTCCACCGGGTATGAACAAAGCAGATGTTTATATTCCTTTCGTGATTATGTTAAGTCTGACAGCAAGTTATGCGCTGCTATGAGTGGACAAGGCCGGGCGAACTACTTATTAAGCCAGAAGAGCAGTTGACAATACGTGTAAGTGAAAGAGTGAATATTCTGTTTATGGCGTTTATTGTTTATACAAGGTTTGCAGTCTCCGGCACAATTGAATATCCCTCTAATATTGATATACAGAATGTCGATATACAGGTGAAAACGGGCGGCAGTCTGTGCAAAAAACAGATACGTTTTGTTTCAAAACAGGATGATGGGCTTACATTAATTCAGCAACTGGAGAAATATCCCGTTATACGGCAGACCTTAGAAGAACTGGATTTCCGGCTACCAGCCGTTACCTGCGTTTAACCCCTGACCAGCGTTATCATTTACTGAGTGCATTAAACTTGATAAACCAATTAATGAAAAATAAAAAGGAACCCTAATGAAAACTATTTTAGTCACTGCTTTTGAGCCTTTTGGTGGTGAGTCAATAAATCCATCATGGGAAGCCGTCAGGCCATTACAAGGATGCCAGATTGATGGCGCTCATGTTGAGGTTTGTCAGCTCCCTTGTGTTTTCGATACTTCTCTGGAACACCTTTATGCTGCAATTGAACGAGTTAAACCAGAAGTCGTGATTTCAATAGGGGAAGCAGGAAGCAGAACAAATATCACCGTAGAACGCATCGGAATCAATATTAACGATGCCAGTATTCCTGATAATGCAGGCAAAAAACCTATTGATACTCCGGTTATCATCAATGGACCGGCGGCTTATTTTTCTACTTTACCGATTAAATCCATTGTCAGTGACCTGCGTAAATCGGGTATCCCAGCAAACATCTCTCAAACTGCCGGAACTTTTGTCTGCAACCATGTCATGTATGGCCTTTTGCATTATCTTAATCAACATTACCCGGCTGTGCGGGGCGGATTTATCCATGTACCTTATTTGCCAGAACAGGCAGCAAGATATTCAGATATCGCAAGCATGTCTGTAGAAGTGATGACGGCAGCGTTGGAAATAGCAATGGCAACTGTATTGAAGAATGCAAAGGATATTGCTGTTACAGGCGGGACGACAAACTGAAAAAGAAATAAACCTGTCATCTTTCAGATTGCAAGCTTTGTTGGATGAATCCTGAGATCCATTAGTTCTTGAAATCGACTGAATATAGCCACTGGTTGTCAGTGGCTAATATATGAGAAAATCACTGTTTTTAGAAAGGCAGCAACTGGTAGAAGTTCAACAACCAGATAACGGCAACCGCAAAAATCGCGGCGATAATGTCATCCAGCATAATGCCAATACCGCCTTTCACATAGCGGTCAAACCATCGAATCGGCCACGGTTTCCACATATCGAAAATGCGGAATACCACAAAGCCCACCAAAACCCATTGCCAGTTGAGTACCGGGATTGCCATCAGTGTGATCCACATACCAATGAACTCATCCCAAACAACACAACCCGGATCGTCTACGTTCATGGCATCGGCAGCTTTCTGACAAATCACGCAACCAATGACCGTTCCCAGCAAAATAACCAACCATATTCCCCAAGTCGGCAACTGCGTCAGCAGTAACCAGAAAGGGATTGCTGCCACTGAACCCATTGTGCCCGGCATAATTGGCGATAAGCCACTTCCGAATCCTGTCGCCAACAAATGCCACGGATTGCTCATTTTTAAGTGGCGTTTTGCATCATCCATGCGTTCCCTCCGTCTGGTCATTTTTGGCTAACTGCCCTGCCGGACAAGATACTATTAGTTTTTTATCTGTTTGAAAATGGTCAAAGCCTTTCAGATCCAGCTCGATTTCTTCGTTGTTGTTAAAGTAGCGGATACCTTCTGATTCTGGCCTGATTTGCCCAACACAGCAGAAGCTGGCACCAGAATGGGCCAATGCCATATTTAATGCACCACGGTTAAGTTCAGGTACGGTAAAGCATAATTCGTAATCTTCTCCACCGCTCAGCGCCCATTTCAATGCCTGTTCTGAAGAAACATATTGCTGCATGGCTTCTGAATAAGGTAACGCATCCAGATTAATACGTGCGCCACATTGACTAGCCGTCAGAATATGGTTGAGATCAGAAATCAGACCATCAGACAAATCAATCGCAGAGGAAGCAAGATTGCGCAGTGCCTGCCCCTGTAAAACCCGTGGTTGCGGACGAAGATGACGTTTCACCAGCCAATTGTGGATCGCAGTATCTTCAACAGTCAGACGTTTTTGCAACAGAGCAAGTCCTGCGGCACTATCACCCAGTGTTCCGGTTACATAAATCCAGTCACCGTTCTTCGCCCCTGATCGGCGCAGCGCCCTGCCTGCCGGAACCAAACCATGTACGGTTAAGGTCAGACTCATGGGGCCTTTTGTGGTATCCCCACCAATCAACTGCATACCGTAATAGTTCAGTTGCTCAAAAAGGCTATCACTGAATCGCTTTAACCAATCCTCATTGACGTCAGGTAACGTTAATGCCAGAGATGCCCAGGCCGGATCAGCCCCGACAGCAGCCAGATCACTGATATTGACAGCCAATGCCTTATAGGCCAGCTCTTCCGGTGAAATATCAGGAAGAAAATGAACGCCAGAAACCAGAGTATCCGTTGTTACTGCTAATTCTTGCTTATCTGCAACGGTCATCAGCGCGCAATCATCACCAATGCCTAGACTTACATCACGGCGGCGAGTGATATGGCGATTGAAATAACGTGCAATGAGGTCAAATTCACCACATGCCATAATAGAATTCCAAAAAGTGACTGACGATGAGTACATAAGGCCGGATAACCGGCCTTATGAATAAAATCATCGAGTTATAATGGGGAACTCCTGACAAGCAATCACTTTTTCTTGCGTGCTGCCGGGCCAGCTTTATCCAATACCCCATTCACAAATTTATGGCTATCTTCAGCGCCGAACGTTTTTGCCAGCTCGATGCCTTCATTAATAGCCACTTTGTAGGGAACATCATCACGAAAGCTTAGTTCAAACATCGCAACGCGCAAGATAGCTTTTTCCACCTGACCTAACTCTTCGAGCTGGCGGGAAAGATAAGGAGCCATCAAGGCATCCAATTTTGTAGCATTGACCGCTACCCCAGACAGCAACTCACGGAAATAGGTGATATCAACACCAGTTACGTCCTGCTCCGACAGAAACTGCAATTCAACATCAGCAACGCTGTTTTTAGATAATTGCCATGAATAAATTGCCTGAACAGCACACTCACGAGCACGACGACGAGCAGCAGGTTTCACAAAATTCCCCTTAATTAAAACTAAAAAACTTAAGCCTTAATGGCTTTAATTACATTGATCATTTCCAATGCGGTCAAGGCAGCTTCCGCACCTTTATTACCCGCTTTAGTGCCAGCGCGTTCAATCGCCTGTTCAATATTTTCGGTTGTCAAAACACCAAATGTAACAGGAATATTGCTGGACATCGCCACGCTGGATAAACCAGAGCTACACTCGCCAGCAACATATTCGAAGTGGGCTGTACCGCCACGGATAACCGTACCCAAAGCGATAACCGCATCATATTTTTCGGATTCAGCCAGAGCCTTGGCTGCCAATGGCAACTCATAGGCACCCGGTACCCATACTACGGTGATATTGTCTGAAGAGACCTGACCGATGCGATCCAGCGCATCTACGGCCCCTTCCAGCAGGCTGTCATTAATGAAGTTGTTAAAGCGGGCAATCGCAATAGCAATGCGGGCTTCAGGAGCTGCAACAACACCTTTGATTACGTTCATAGCCTTCCTTATACTTTATTCATATCCGCAGGGGCGCGGATCTTATCACATTATTTTTCTCTGCGTCTTGGTTTATGTCCAAACTTGAATCAGGACTCTCAGACAGGACGCAAACGAAGACGAACATCAGGCCCAATCTGTTGCACATCAAACAGAGTGAATTCGGGTGCATCGGATAATTTCTGCAATTCAGGGATGGCGAACAATCCTCTGGCATTATTTCCCAATATTTTAGGGGCGATATACAGGATTAATTCATCTACCAGCCCCAGAGATAATAAAGCCCCGGCCAGAGTTGGGCCGCATTCCGCCCAAACTGAATTAATCTGACGTTTGCCAAGCTGCATCATCAACAGTACCAAATCGACACCATCACCATGTACCGGCAATAAAATCTGTTCGACATTATCAGGCCATTGTTGTTCATTTTTGTCAGTACGTGCTAACCAACATTGCCCTGCTTGCTGGATAACCTGATGCTCTGGTGTGATACGATTTTGGCTATCAGTAATGATACGGATGGGTTGACGGAGAAGTTCCTGAGGATAAACCGCTTGTGTTTCAGCATCAAGTTCATTCCACCGGACAGTCAGTGAAGGGTCATCAGCCAGTACTGTTGAGCCGGAGCTCAGAATGGCACTGCACTTTGCCCGCAAACTCTGTACATCCTGACGGGCTTCCGGTGAGGTAATCCACTTACTTTCTCCCGAGGCCAGCGCAGTACGGCCATCCAATGATGCTCCTAACTTCAATTGAAGATAAGGAAAGCCTGTACGCATACGTTTGAGAAATCCTTTATTCAAGGATTCAGCCTGCGCCATCATCAGACCATGTTCAACAGCAATACCCGCCTGCTGCAATTTATACAAACCACGACCAGCAACTTGCGGATTGGGATCTTGCATCGAAACCACAACACGGCTTAAACCGGCGGCAATCAATGCATCAGCACAGGGAGGAGTCTTACCATGATGACTACATGGTTCAAGCGTGACATAGGCGGTAGCGCCTCTGGCTTTTTCACCTGCCATGCGGAGAGCATGAACCTCTGCATGAGGTTCACCTGCACGTAAATGGAAACCTTCCCCGACTATCTGATCATCCTTGACAATAACACAACCTACATTCGGATTCGGAGATGTTGTAAAACGTCCCTGATTCGCCAGCTCCAGCGCCCGGGACATATATATTTCATCAAGTGTCATGGTATTTAGTCTTGTCGTTGAGTCTTATTGTTTAGTCTTGTAATCTGGCAATCTCTTCGCCAAATTCACGAATATCCTCAAAGCTACGGTAAACAGATGCGAAACGGATATAAGCCACTTTATCTAATTTTTTCAGCGCATCCATAACAAAGTTTCCAATCATTTTGGACGGGATCTCACGTTCCCCTGTTGCCCGTACTTGTGATTTGATATGACTGATTGCTGTTTCTACATCATCAGAGCTGACAGGACGTTTTTCCAGTGCCTTCTGCATGCCACGACGCAATTTTTCTTCGTCGAAAGACTCACGAATATCATCACTTTTAATGACTCGCGGCATCACTAGCTCTGCAACCTCAAATGTAGTGAAGCGTTCATGACATTCTAAGCACTGACGGCGACGGCGCACTTGTGAGCCATCCCCAACCAAGCGGGAATCAATAACTTTAGTATCAACGGCTGCGCAAAATGGGCAATGCATATCGTTTCCTGACAGTTGACCGAAGGAATAACAGTGTACCTTGAAGTGATAATGAAAAACACCCTGTCAGTAAGTACTCACAGGGTGTTTAAGTTATATCAGAGCTCGATCATGCTAAACCATCCATGCTAATCCATCAAGGAAGGATGGAAGGCTGATCTGCTCCTTCTTTCTCAACTTTCTGCTGGATCATATGTTCACGCTTCATACCCAATTTCAGGGCTAATGCAGACGCAACATAGATGGAAGATACTGTACCGATAGAAACACCGATTAACATTGCCAGTGAGAAGCCTTTCAGCATTTCACCACCGAAAATGTACAGCATCACCACAACCAACAACGTGGTCGCAGAAGTCATGATCGTACGACTCAGAGTCTGGGTCAGGGAAACATTCATGATTTCATACGATGTTCCGCGACGTATCTTGCGGAAGTTTTCACGGATACGATCCGAAACAACGATACTATCATTCAACGAATAGCCGATGACGGACATCAACGATGCCACGATAGTCAGGTCAATTTCGATACGGAATAACGACAGTACCCCTAATGTAATGACCACATCATGCGCAAGCGCGATAACTGCACCTAATGCCAGACGCCATTCAAAGCGGAAACCGACATAAATAAGGATAGAGATCAGGGCAGTCAATAGTGCCATCGCACCCGTTTGCGCCAGTTCGCTACCTACGCTCGGGCCTACGAACTCAACACGTTTGACCTTCGCATCTTTATCGATATTCTGGTTAATAACCGAAATAATCTTATTACCCAGCTCTTGCCCCGCATTACCTGTCACGGGTGGCATACGAACCATCACATCACGGCTGCTGCCAAAATTTTGCAAAAGAGGATCAGCAAAACCATTCTGGGTCAGGCTATCACGCATCTTATCCAGATCCGCTGGCTTACTCAGGTTAACCTCAATTACCGTACCACCGGTAAAATCAAGACCCCAGTTAAACCCACGGGTTCCTATCATGACGATAGAAGCGACCAATAGCAGGAACGAAATCCCAAAGGCAACGTTGTCCCAGCGCATAAAGTCGATGACTTTACGCCCATAGTTTAATTGTTCAACAGTATAATCCTGTGCCACAACGTGCTCCTTAAATTGACAACTTATTGATACGCTTGCCACCGTACAGCAAGTTCACGATTGCACGTGTTCCCACAATCGCAGTGAACATCGAAGTCGCCACACCAATGCTGGTGGTGATCGCGAAGCCCTTGATCGAGCCAGTGCCCACCGCGTACAGGATGATGGCAGTAATCAGCGTAGTCAGGTTTGCGTCGATGATACTGGAGAACGCACCTTTATAACCTTCGTGAATAGCCTGTTGTACCGTTCGACCGTTGCGTAACTCTTCTTTGATACGTTCGTTAATCAAGACGTTCGCATCCACCGCTACAGCCAGTGTCAGGACGATACCGGCAATTCCCGGCATAGTCAGCGTCGCTCCGGGCAGTAAGGACATAATGCCGACGATCAGCACCAAGTTGGCCAGCAGAGCACTGCTCGCAATCAGGCCAAACTTACGGTAGTAAATCACCATGAACAAGATGGACGCAATCAAGCCCCACAGACACGCCTCAAGGCCCTGCTGGATATTCTGCATACCCAGAGTTGGCCCGATTGTACGCTCTTCCACGATCTGGATTGGCGCGATCAAGGCACCAGCACGAAGTAAGAGTGACAACTGACGAGCTTCAGCCGGGTTACTAATCCCCGTAATGCGGAAACTGTTACCCAAACGTGACTGGATGGTGGCAATATTGATGACTTCTTCTTGCTTCACCAAAAGCGTACGACCGTTGGCATCTTTCTTACCGCTGTCTTTGTATTCCACAAACAGCGTTGCCATTGGTTTTTGCAGATTATCTTTGGTGAAATTAGACATCGCCGTACCACCAGCACTATCCAGCGAAATATTAACCTGCGGATAACCGTTTTCATCAGTGCTGGAAGTTGAGTCAGTGATATGGTCACCCGTCAGAATAACGCGCTTATACAGCACAACAGGAGCACCATCCCGGCTATATTTCAATTCTGAATCAGCCGGAATGCGGCCTGATAACGCGGCATTCTGGTCAACGTTGCTATTAACCAGACGGAATTCCAGTGTTGCCGTTGCGCCCAGAATTTCTTTCGCACGAGCGGTATCCTGAATACCCGGTAACTCAACAACGATACGGTCTGCACCCTGACGTTGAACCAGAGGTTCTGCAACCCCCAATTGGTTTACACGGTTACGCAGGATAGTGATGTTCTGCTGCACTGCATAAGAGCGGGCTTCACGCAGGCGTTCATCACTCATGACAACTTTCAGAGTGTTATTTGTGCCCGTAGAGAACACTAAATCCCGGTGACGGGGTTCAAGATAGCTTTCCGCTTTAGAACGAGCATCGTTGTCGCGGAAACGGACTTCGGCACCGTAATTATCAATTTTGCGGATGGTTGAATATGGGATGCCTTGATCACGTAATTCAGAGCGCAGGCTATCAATATTTTGTTCCTGTAACTTGCTCAGTGCGGTTTCCATATCCACTTCCATCAGGAAGTGAACACCGCCACGCAGGTCAAGCCCCAGCTTCATCGGCTCAGCGCTAATTGTTCTTAACCAGATAGGTGTCGCGGGTGCGAGGTTCAGTGCCACGACATATTGTTCGCCCAATGCAGAAACCAGCGCTTCACGGGCGCGGAGCTGCACGTCAGTGCTACTGAAACGGGCAAGGATAGCTCCATTTTCCAATGCAATGGACTTGCTATGAATTTGATCTTTCTCTAAAACATTACGGACTTGGTCCAGCGTTTTTTCACTGGCGGCGATGCCTCGCGCGCCAGTGATTTGTACAGCCGGATCCTCACCATACAGGTTGGGAAGTGCATAAAGCAAACCGATGAGGATCGCAGCGATCAGCATCAGATACTTCCACAAAGGATAACGGTTCAACACGGCAGTTCCCTTCGGGAAAATCGGAAAATTAAATAGCTTTCATTGTACCTTTCGGCAAAACGGCAGCGACGAAGTCACGTTTGACAGTTATTTCTGTTGTGTCATTCAGAGCAATCACAACATAGCCTGTTTCAGACACTTTAGAGACACGACCAACCAAACCACCAGAAGTCAACACTTCATCTCCTTTAGAGATAGACTCCATCAGTTTTTTATGTTCTTTGGTGCGTTTTTGTTGTGGACGCAGGATCATGAAATAGAAAATCAAACCGAAAACAGCCAGCATAATAATCAGAGAATATGGGCTTCCCTGAGATTGCGCTGACGCACCAGAGGCTGCCGCTGCTTCAGAAATAAAAAAACTCATCAAATATCCCTCATTGTTATCGAAAACATTGTTATCGAACACACTGTTATCGAAAAATAGTGTTATCAAAAATATCGTTGTCGAAAATCGACAGTGGCTCGATCAAAAACCAGCCCAATATGCTACACATATTGAGGCTGATTAGTCACGCCAAATTATATATTTAACGGCGGAAAGGGTTTACCGATCTGCTGATAAAACTCTTCGACAAACTGTTCCAGTCTGTCTTCTTCAATGGCTTTGCGAATTCCGGCCATCAAACGTTGATAATACCTTAAATTATGTATCGTATTCAGCCTTGCACCAAGAATTTCGTTACAACGATCAAGATGATGCAGGTATGCACGGCTATAATTCCGACAAGTATAGCAGTCACAATGCTCATCTAACGGAGAAGTATCTTCTTTATGTTTGGCATTGCGGATTTTGATGACCCCTTCTGTCACGAACAGATGACCGTTGCGGGCATTACGCGTTGGCATCACGCAGTCAAACATATCGATACCACGACGAACGCCTTCAACCAAATCTTCTGGCTTACCGACGCCCATCAGATAGCGGGGCTTATCCTGCGGGATTTGCGGACAAACATGTTCCAGAATACGGTGCATGTCTTCTTTTGGTTCACCGACAGCAAGACCCCCCACAGCGTAGCCATCAAAACCAATTTCCACCAGTCCTTTTACGGAAACATCACGTAAGTCTTCATAGACACTGCCCTGAATAATACCAAACAAGGCATTTTTATTATTCAGCTCATCAAAACGTTGACGACTGCGTGCAGCCCAGCGCAGTGACATTTCCATGGAACGCTTCGCATAATCCCAATCAGCCGGGTATGGCGTACATTCATCAAAAATCATAACGATATCGGAACCCAAATCATATTGGATTTCCATGGATTTTTCAGGGCTGAGGAAAACAGGATTCCCATTGATCGGGTTACGGAAATGAACCCCCTCTTCCTTGATTTTACGCATCGCACCGAGACTGAAAACCTGGAAACCACCAGAATCTGTCAGAATCGGCCCTTGCCACTGCATAAAATCATGCAGGTCACCATGTAATTTCATGATTTCCTGACCCGGACGCAACCAGAGATGGAAAGTATTTCCCAGCAGGATCTGCGCACCGGTTTCTTTCACCTCTTCCGGAGTCATCCCTTTTACCGTACCGTAAGTCCCCACAGGCATAAATGCCGGAGTCTCGACTACGCCACGATCAAAAATCAAACGGCCACGACGAGCATTTCCATTCGTCTTTTGTAACTCAAATTTCACTTAACCTCCAGACATCAGAAAAACAGTCTGATGCTATGTTTACATACCGTTCAAACCAGCGAAGCTGAAATGACGATCTTTTTGAACTTAAAATATTTTATTGCAATATCTTTATTTCAACACGACTTCTTTTGATGCCTGCATATTGCAACTGATAAACATCGCATCGCCATAACTGAAAAAGCGATATTTTTCTGCTACCGCTTCTTTGTAAGCATTCATCGTATTTTTATAACCGGCAAATGCAGAAACCAGCATGATGAGCGTGGATTCTGGCAAATGGAAATTGGTAATCAGCGCATCTACAACCTGATATTTAAATCCTGGGTAGATAAAGATTTGGGTATCATCAAAAAATGGCGCGATAATCCCATCCTGACAAGCTTTTGCGGCACTTTCCAATGAACGAACTGACGTTGTTCCCACGGCGATGACTTTATTGCCACGCGCTTTACATGCCAACACGGCATCCACCACGTTTTGCGGCACTTCTGCGTATTCAGCATGCATCACATGATCTTCGATGGTTTCCACTCGAACAGGCTGGAAAGTACCGGCACCAACATGCAAAGTAACAAAAGCCATTTCGATGCCTTTTTCACGCAAAGCAGCCAGAAGAGGTTCATCAAAATGCAATCCGGCAGTCGGTGCAGCCACTGCTCCCGGACGTTCACTATAGACCGTCTGATATAATTCCCGATCCGCATCTTCATCAGGACGTGCGATATAAGGTGGCAACGGCATGTGACCAATTAGATCCAAAATGGTCAAGACGTCACGTTCATCATCAAAACGGATTTCAAATAAGGTATCGTGGCGCGCCAGCATGGTTGCCTTAATGCTCCGCTCCTCACCTAAAACATCTTCACCGAGAATCAGCCCGGCGCCTTCTTTCAGTGCCTTGGAGGCACGGACATGGGCAAGTACTCGCTTATTATCCAGCATCCTTTCGACTAAAACTTCCAATTTGCCTCCCGTCGCCTTGCGACCAAACAGGCGCGCAGGAATGACGCGAGTATTATTGAAAACCAACAGATCCCCGGTTTCCAATTTATTCAGCACATCAGTAAAAATACCGTGCGTCAGTTTCCCCGTTTCACCGTCAAGGGAAAGCAAGCGACAACCACTTCTCTGCGGCTGAGGATAGTGAGCAATCAGCTCTTCTGGCAGTTCAAAAGTAAAATCAGCGACACGCATTTTATCTGTATCATTCAAAAAAACAGGCGGACTAGTCTAGTGCTGCAAGCGCAAGGGTGCAACAAAGAAGCAACTAGTTTAACTATTTAGGGTATATTCTTTACTGCATATTTTTTACGACATACTTTTTACGGTGTCTTACGGTGCCGCACTTTACGGCATAGTCGTACTTTACGGCATAGTCGTACTTTACGGCATAGTCGTACTTTACGGTATAGTCGTACTTTACGGTATAGTCATACTTTACGGTATAGTCATACTATGAATTTTCTCGCACACCTTCATTTAGCTGCATTATCGGAAAGTTCCTTGCTGGGCAACCTGATGGCTGATTTTGTCCGAGGCTCTCCAGACGGATTATTCAGCCCCGACGTTGTAGCAGGTATCCGTATGCATCGCCGGGTAGACAGTCTAACGGACAGACACCCGCTCATCATTGAAGCTCGTCGCTTATTCCGCTGCGAGTATCGGCGCGTTGCCCCAATCACCCTCGATATTATCTGGGATCACTTTCTTTCCCTGCATTGGGACAAAATTGAGAAAAATTACTCTCTGCCCGAATTTGTCAACCTTGCCCGCAGTAATATAGAACCTCATCTCAGTTCAACTCCTGAAAAATTTCAAGAATTGAACAAATATCTCTGGTCGCAAAACTTGCTTATTCGTTATGCAGATATGTCGTGCATTGCCAATGTGTTACAAAGCATGGCACGCAGGCGACCAAAATTATCCGCGCTGGCAGGATCATATCAGGATATAGAAAAGCATTACTTTGATTTTGAAGCACTGTTTTGGCAATTCTATCCACAGATGATGACACTGGCGTTAAATAATCATCAGTTTGAACAGGAAATTTTTCCAGAACCTTGCACTTTTCCTAAATAGTTTTATCTTATGTAGGCCAAAGGAAATCAAAATCTGGCTATTGATAGATAAAACCTATTAAATCAATTGGTATTTTGTCCTTTATTGCTATACCCTAATTCCTTATGCTGTAACCCGTTTCTACATAACATATTTTTAAAATCACAGGAGTCAAATATGGTTTTAGTCACCCGCCAAGCCCCTGATTTTACAGCTGCTGCAGTTCTCGGTAACGGCGAAATCGTTGATAACTTCAACCTGAAAAAGCACCTGAACGGTCGTCCTGCCGTTATTTTCTTCTGGCCAATGGACTTCACTTTTGTTTGTCCTTCTGAGCTGATCGCTTTCGATCATCGCTATGAAGAATTCCAGAAGCGTGGCGTTGAAGTTGTCGGTATTTCTTTCGACTCTGAGTTCGTTCACAACGCATGGCGTAAAACCCCAATCAGCGAAGGCGGCATCGGCGAAGTCAAATATCCAATGGTTGCTGACATCAAACGTGACATCATGAAAGCTTACGGCATTGAGCACCCAGAAGCTGGCGTTGCTCTGCGTGGTTCTTTCCTGATCGACAAAAATGGTGTTGTTCGTCATCAAGTGGTTAACGACCTGCCACTGGGCCGTAACATTGATGAAATGGTACGTATGGTTGATGCCCTGCAATTCCACGAAGAGCACGGCGAAGTTTGTCCGGCACAATGGGCAAAAGGTCAAGAAGGTATGGGTGCTTCCCCAGAAGGCGTAGCAAAATACCTGACCAAAAATGCTGATAAACTGTAATATTTTTCAGCTTTAAATTGGTTCATCATGTTATGAATCATCCGAAACCAGCCATTGAGTGGCTGGTTTCTTTCTATCGATACCCTTCGTCTTTCAAGTTGTAGTCTTCTCTCTGAAATCCCTTATCTTATATTTTTCATCTATAAGATAGATCTATTCCTCCTCAGAAAATCATCTTTCCAAAATCCTGAGCTTTCGATAAGGTGAGTTACAATATTTTAACAAAAACACCACAAACAATTGAGTCTCTTTGTCATAAACTCACGCTTAGGAGAACAACACATGTTAAAAACATATATGTTTAAAGCATGGAAAATACCCTTTATCGCTATATCCCTACTCGTTTCCACCTCACTTTATGCTGCCACTGAACCTGCTGTTGAAGCCAAGCAAGGCATGGTTGTCAGCTCACAACGCCTTGCTTCACAAACAGGCATCGATATTCTCAAAATGGGAGGGAACGCCATTGATGCAGCAGTTGCTGTTGGTTATGCCCAAGCAGTAGTCAATCCCTGCTGCGGCAATATTGGTGGCGGGGGCTTTATGACCATCCATCTGGCTGATGGCAAGGATACCTTCATTAATTTCCGTGAAACTGCTCCCGCCACAGCCAGCGCTGATATGTATCTGGATAAAGATGGCAATGTCATAAAAGGTGCCAGTCTGTATGGCTATAAAGCGGTTGGTGTTCCGGGCACAGTTATGGGATTTGAAGAGGCATTGAAAAAGTATGGAACCTTGAGCCGCGAACAAGTTATGGCTCCTGCCATCAAACTGGCGCGCGAAGGCTATATTCTGACCCGTGGTGATACCGATATTCTGGACACCACGGTCAAGCGCTTTGCTCAAGATCCTGAAGCTGCCCGTATTTTCCTGCGTAAAGATGGTACGCCATTCGAACCCGGCGACAGACTCGTCCAAACCGATTTGGCCAACACACTGGAAATGATTGCCAAACAAGGGCCAGATGCTTTCTATCACGGCAAAATTCCCCAATTGGTTGAAGAAACATCAAAAAAATCAGGAGGAATTATCACCGCAGCAGATTTTGCCAATTTCTACATTACAGAAACTGCACCTGTCACCTGTAGTTATCGCGGCTACAAATTCATTTCTTCTCCACCTCCCAGCTCTGGTGGGGTTACGTTATGTGAAGTATTAAACATTGTTGAAGGTTATGACCTTAAATCCATGGGATTTAATTCTGCGGCTTATATCCATACACTGACAGAAGCAATGCGTCACGCCTATATGGATAGAAACACTTACCTAGGCGACCCTGCATTTGTTAATAACCCGCTTGATCGGTTATTAAGTAAAAGCTATGCGGAGTCCATAAGGAAAGAGATCCAACCCAATAAAGCCACGCCATCAACGAATGTTCAGCCTGGCATTGGCCCTCACGAAAAACCAGAGACTACGCATTATTCCGTGGTGGATAAAGCGGGTAATGCGGTATCTACGACTTATACCATCAATGGACGCTTTGGTGCTGTTGTCATTGCACCGGGAACAGGCTTTTTCCTGAACGATGAAATGGATGATTTCACGACTAAAGTCGGCGAGAAAAATCTATATGGGCTAGTACAAGGAGCAACCAATTCAATCGCACCGGGTAAGCGCCCACTATCATCAATGAGCCCGACACTCGTGACTAAAGATAACAAAATCTTTTTAGTCTTGGGATCTCCGGGAGGCTCGCGCATTATTTCCATTACACTACAGAGTGCCCTGAATATCATCGATTTCAACATGCCTCCACAAGAAGCCGTCAATAGTCCGCGCATGCACCATCAATGGCTGCCTGATGAGGTCTATTATGAACAACGAGGCCTGTCAAAAGACACCCTGAATTTACTGGAAAAAATGGGTTACAAGATGATTGAACAGACACCTTGGGGAGCAACGGAGTTAATCATGATTGGGTTGCCGGGTGCAGCCGGCGTCAGCCCAGCTAACTCAGGCAATGATTCAGCCGTGTCAGGTGTTGTGCGCGAGGGTTATATTTACGGCTCTAATGATGTCAGACGACCTGCTGGTGCTGCTATTGGTTATTGAGCCAGCCTGTCGATACCCAATAGATTTTACCCAAATAGATTTCACCAATTAGCGGCAAATGAATAAATAAAAGAGGGTGAGCTGTTTTAGCATGCTCACCCTCTTTACAAATCCCTTGCTGTAAATCAAGTCATGAAGTTCGTGGATCACCACTTACAGAGCATTAATTTTGTTCCTGCTTCTCTTCATGCTGCATTTCATACTTTGGGAGCTTTACGCCTCCTACGATACGGTCATAGATAGCGCACACAACGATAGCCAGCAAAGTCGGCAGTAACCATGCCAGACCTTGATCTGCCAAAGGCAGATGTTTCGCCCATTCTGGCAGTAAGTGAGTCAGGTATTCAGAAGATTTCACCGCATCTAAAATCCCAAACAGCAGACTAACCGCCATTGCCGGAGCCAAAATGCGCGTAAAGTTCTTCCACCAGCTTATTGTGAAGCTCAGTAAAATAAGTACGATACATGGCGGGTAAATCGCCGTCAGCACTGGAATTGAGAACTTAATCAAGTGGCTCAGACCCAGATTAGAAACCAGCATGGAGAAAGTGCCCAGAATAAATACCAGCTTACGATAAGACAACGGTAAATAACGGCTGAAGAATTCCGCGCAGGCACAAGTCAGACCAACAGCCGTAACCATGCAGGCAACAAAAATCAATACCGCAAGGAAGAAACTTCCGTAGCTGCCAAAGATATTCTGCACATAAGCATGCAGGATCTCCGCACCATTTTCTGCTGTAGGGACCAATGTACCACTGCTTTCTCCCAGCTTGAACAGGGAGAGATAAACCAGCGTCAGACCCAGGCCAGCAATCAGGCCCGCCCACATAGCATAGCGGGTCAGGAGAGTGGAAGTTTCAACACCTCTGGAACGGGCTGCATTGACAATCACAATACCGAACACCATTGCGGCCAGTGTATCCATGGTCAGATAACCATTCACAAAACCATTTGAGAATGGCGTTTCCTGATAGCGTTGAACAGCAGGAATAGGGCTACCAGCAGGCCACAGCAGCGCAGCGATACCCAGAATTGCCAGAGACAGAATTTTGATTGGAGCCAGTATATGCCCAATGGTATCCAGCAATTTTCCCGGATACAGTGAAATCAGGATCACCAATGAAAAATAAATAACACTATAGATGAATAGAGGAAGATCACCAGTTCCGGTGAGTGGTGCAATTCCCAGCTGAAAAGAAACCGTTGCTGTTCTGGGTGTTGCAAACAGCGGGCCAACAGCCATATAGCAGATAGTCGCCAGAATCAAACCTGCGGTTTTACCAATCGGAGAGCTAAGCGCTTCAATGCCACCGCCAACTTTTGCCAACGCAATCACAGTAATGACTGGCAGGCCAACAGCAGTTAGCAAGAAGCCAAGAGCTGCGGTCCAAACATGTTCTCCCGCTTGCAAGCCAACCATAGGCGGAAAAATGATATTTCCCGCACCAACGAACAAGGCAAAGGTCATAAAACCTAATGCCCAAATATCCTTAGATGATAAACGGTATGCCATAATGATTATTAATGTATGATTGCCAAAAGAATTGCATATGCGATAGCAAGTATCACAAATACTTGAATTTTCACTGGCGAGACTGAATTCTGATTTAACAGTCAGTGATCAATATAATATTCACTGATAATCGCAAGATACAGAATGATAGTGGTAATTACAGCTAGAATCGCCAACAACTGCCCCCAAGTAAAACTTTTATAGTGCCAAAAGGCAAGCGGCAATCCAAAAACCAGAACAATATTTCAAACTAATTTTTAAAATTAGTGGTTATGGTTATCTATCACTGAATACACCCTATATGATTTGTACTTTTTACATCCACATTGATTAATAAATAATTTTTTATCGGTATTGTTACCATTTAACTTCCTTAAACTTATCATTTTTTAATCAAATTATTTTTGTCGGACACAATCAGCCGGGATGCCAATAGGAAACTAAAAGTAGAACCTTTTCCTAATACGCTCGAAATATCGAGATGGGTATTATAGTGATGCAACGCATGTTTCACTATCGCAAGCCCTAATCCATTCCCTCCTGTTTGCCGCGAGCGGGCACGATCAACACGATAAAAACGTTCTGTCAGGCGTGGCAAATGCTCTATGCTAATTCCGCCGCCATTATCTTCCACTTTAAATAGCGCTCCCTGAGGGACACTGCGCCAACTAACCTCAATCCGTGTTTCTGCCGGAGTGTGATTAATCGCGTTATAAACAAGGTTCGACATGGCACTGCGCAATTGCTCTTCATTCCCGAAAACTCTCAATTTTTTATCAATATTAAATACAATGTCGTACTGGTTATGACCTAAAGCCACCGCTTCCTGCTGCAATAATTTTAATATCATTGGAACATCAACCACCTTATTCATATCCACTTGTGGCCCCACTTCAATTTTAGAAAGATGCAGCAGTTGCGTAACCAGACTATCCATTCGCCGGATTTGCTCTTGCATCGTACCGACCGCTTTCTGGTTGACCTTACTGTTCAGCTCCTGACCATCCATCATCTCCAGATAGCCTTGCAGTACAGTGAGTGGTGTCTTGAGTTCATGGCTGACATTGGCGAAAAAATCCCGGCGGGAATTTTCCAGCAATCGCTTTTGGGTAATATCACGAGCCACCATCAATAACTGCCTTTCTGAATAAGGCATGATCCGGAATTCCACCATATTGCCGTTGTTCAATTCGATGGTTAAAGGACGGGAAAAATCACTCGCGATGATATAGCGACTGAAATCGGGATAACGAAGTAAGTTGAAAATATGCTGCCCATTATCTTCCGGCCAGCGAAACCCCAGTAAATGCTGGGCCAGACGGTTGCACCAGAAAATATTGCCTTCCGTGGTCATCATCACGATGGCATCCGGCAGCGACTCTGCACCACTACGGAATCGCTTTATCAATAACGCAAGCTCACGACGTCGTTTGCGATTGCGCTGCTGCATTTGGTAAATACCATAAAAGATGGGTTCCCATCCACCTTGCCCCGCAGGGGGGAGCATACTGCGATCCAACCATAGCCAATCGGATAGTTTCAGCAAATTATAACCATGCCACACCAAAGCTAAAAATAGCGCAATAACCAGCAACCATGCTAAATAACCAACAAAAAGAGACAAAATGACCGCAGGAAAGCAGAAAAACACGAGTCCCAATACCAATTTTTTCCAAGATAAACGTTCAAGCACGCTATTTTCTCCGGCATGAAAACATTAGGAACGAGAACCATCAATGACGGGTAGAAAAGCGATATCCTGTACCACGAACAGTCTGCACCATTTTATCGTGCTCTCCGACTTCCAGAGCCTTGCGAAGACGCCTGATATGGACATCAACAGTACGATCTTCTACATAAACATTCGTTCCCCACACATAATTGAGTAACTGTTCGCGGCTATAGACCCGCTCCGGGTGTGTCATGAAAAAATGGAGGAGTTTGAATTCGGTTGGTCCCATTTCCACATCCTGCCCCTGACTGGAAACGCGATGAGATAATGGGTTCAGTATTAACCCTTCCATATCAATAATATCTTCCGCTTCCATAGGCGCAATACGACGCAGGACCGCTTTGACTCGTGCGATCAATTCATTGGGTGAAAAAGGCTTGGTGATATAATCATCCGCCCCGACATCAAGGCCACGCACCCGATCCTCTTCTTCTGCGCGAGCAGTCACCATAATGACAGGAATCGTCTTGGTATTATTATCGTGCTTCATTTGCTTAATAAGCTGAATTCCCGAACCACCGGGAATCATCCAGTCCAATAACACCAAATCAGGATAAGGCTCTGACAAACGCCTTATTGCTGTATCGTAATCTTCGGCTTCAACAGTCTGATAACCGTTTTGCTCCAGTACAAAACAAACCATTTCACGAATCGGCACTTCATCTTCAACTACCAAAATACGTTTAACCATGGTCAATCCTGTCAATATTATTGAAGTCAGAGAGATTTACTTTAGGTCATTATGAGTCAATTTTATGACAATTTTATGAAAACCCTTATCTCTCAATCAGCAAGCTGCAACCTGACTCGCAGAAAATGTATTACACCTTTGTCATATTTCATTTTGAATGCGAATCGTCTCGAAAATTCAATAATGGGAGCTGAATTACACAGGACATCCTTCACGCACCCATTATAATTAGCGCTTATAATGAGCGGACCACACCGGCAATGGCAGGAAAACATGCGAATCATTCATACATCCGACTGGCATCTTGGCCAGCACTTCTTTACCAAAAGCCGTGCCGCAGAGCATAAGCAATTTTTGCAGTGGCTTATTGCACAAATCATGCAGCATCAGGTTGATGCACTGATTATTGCCGGAGATATTTTTGATACAGGCGCTCCGCCCAGTTATGCCCGTGAGCTTTATAACCAATTCATCGTCGCCCTACAGCCTACAGGCTGCCAGCTTGTTATTCTTGGGGGTAACCATGATTCAGTTGCTACGCTCAATGAGTCAAAAGCCCTGCTCTCCTACCTGAATACAACAGTGATCGCCCATGCTGACACTGAAGAAATAGAGCAACAAATAAAAGTATTGAATAACCGGGACGGCAATGCGGGAGCAATTCTTTGCGCGATCCCTTACCTCCGTCCACGAGACATCATGACCAGTAAGGCGGGGCAATCAGGTATACAAAAACAGCACGCGCTACAGGATGCCATTACCGAATACTATCACCAGCTCCATCAACGAGCCTGCGCATTGCGAGAAAAAATGGGTCAGCCACTGCCGATTATTGCCACAGGGCACCTCACTACTGTGGGGGCTTCCACGACAGATTCCGTTCGAGATATTTACATTGGCACATTGGATGCTTTCCCCGCCCAAGCTTTCCCCCCGGCCGATTACATCGCACTGGGGCATATCCACCGACCACAAGTTATCGGTAAATCGGAGCATGTTCGTTACAGTGGCTCTCCTATTCCGCTGAGTTTTGATGAAGTGGGTCAGGAAAAAAGTGTCTGCTTAGTTGACTTCAGGGCTGACAAACTCGATTGCATCACGCTTTTGCCGATCCCTCGTTATCAGCCAATGCAGGTTATTCGTGGCGATTTGAAACAAATAGAAAAACAATTACAGGTTTTCAAGGATTATCAAGGAGAGCGTCCTGTCTGGTTGGATATTGAAGTGGCGACACAAGATTACCTACACGATATCCAAAAACGCATCCAAACCCTGAGTGAAGATCTGCCCGTTGAAATCATCCTGTTACGCCGCAGCAAAAGCGCCCGTCAATTGTCACTGGCTGAAAAAAATAAAGAAACCCTCACCGAATTGAGTGTAAATGAAGTCTTTGAGCGACGTTTGGCACTGGCTGAAATAGACGACACAACTCAGAAACAACGCCTGACCACCCTGTTTAAGCAAACGCTGGATGATATTTCTCAGCAATAACATGAAGAACCTATGCCATGAAAATTCTTAGCTTACGGCTGAAAAATATCAATTCTCTGAAAGGTGAATGGAAAATTGACTTTACGGCAGAACCTTTTGCCAGCAACGGGTTATTTGCCATCATTGGTTCAACTGGCGCAGGAAAAACGTCCTTGCTGGATGCCATTTGTCTCGCGCTGTATCATGAAACACCACGGCTCAAGACTATCTCCCTATCACAAAATGAGTTAATGACCCACCATACCGCTGAATGCCTTGCGGAAGTAGAGTTCGAAGTCAAAGGCGTCGTTTATCGGGCATTCTGGAGTCAGCGTCGCGCTCGTAACCAAGCCGATGGCAAGCTCCAACAGCCAAAAGGAGAGTTAGCGCTCAAAGAAGATGGAAAAATCTTAGCCGACAAGATCCCAGAGAAAAAAGAAAAAATCGCTGAAATAACAGGACTGGACTTTAGTCGCTTTACCAAATCCATGCTCTTGTCGCAGGGCGAGTTTGCTGCATTCCTGAATGCTCAGGATAAAGATCGGGCAGATCTACTGGAAGAGTTAACAGGCACAGAAATTTACGGCATTCTGTCCCAGGAAATTTATCAGCGCCATAAAGAGGCACAATCAGAGCTGAATATTCAACAGGCCAAAGCGTCTTCCATTGAATTACTCACACCAGAACAACAACAAGCGTACCAAAACCAGCAACAACAGCTTATTGCAGAAGAAACCCTGCTCAGCCAGCAAATTAAAGCATTACAAGTTGCCGAACAGTGGCTTTTCAGGCGCAATGAACTTCAGCAATCGCAGGTAAACAATACCTCTCTTTTGCAGCAATCTGCGCTTGCAATTCAAGAGGCACAACCTCAATTACAACAACTGGCAGCCAGTGAACCGGCAGAAAAAATCCGTCCATTGTGGGAAACACAAAATCGCAGCCTTCATGAAAAACAGCGACTCACTGAACAGCGCACAAAAATAGAACATGAACGCCAGCAGCAGATTGCACTACTGCGCCCAATCGAACAACAACTTACGCTATTGGAAAAAGCGCGGGGAGAGCACCAACAATATCAGAATCAGCAGGAAAAGCTCATCTTAGAGCAAATTATGCCGCTCGATCATAAAATTGATATTCAAACCAAAGATCTCCTGACACTTGAGAAAGACACCTCAGGGCAAAACCGCGAATATTCTGATCTTCATTCCCAATACCAAGCTGCGCAGAAACATACTGAGACGTTGCACAAAGAACAAAAAGAGCTGGAATCTTACTACGAGCAACATCCCTATTACCGAAATCTGGACAGTAAACTGCCTGAATGGAAGCAATTATTTACCCGTCAGAAAGAACGGCAAACAAAAATCAATCAACTTATACAAAATAGCCAGCAAATCACGACGGAAATCAGCCGCACAACCAATCATTTAAATACGTTAGATGCCGAACTCGCAACGCAAAGAAAACTGAGCCAAACACTGCACAATAACCTTGGCACCGCCGAAAGTCAGCTCGCTGCTTTACAGAAAAAACACCCATTGGAGCAGTTACAGAATCATTTATTAAATTATCAGAAAAAACTGGTTTCACAGAACCAGTTGGAGATTTTACTCCCACAGATCCAGCAGTTACAAGCCTCGATCAATGACGATCAAATTCAATGGGTACGATCACAGGAATTAGTGAAATCATTACCGGATCAGATAACAGGCCTTAATCAACAATTAGCAGAAAAGCAGCAACACTATGATGATCTCAACAATCGCATTCGTCTGGAGCAGCGGATCGCCAGTCTGGAAAAAGAACGGACACAATTAAAAGAGGGGGAATCCTGCCCTCTCTGCGGTTCAACTCACCACCCTCTAATCAGCGAATATCAAAACATCGCTCTGCCACAATCAGAAGAACGATTGAAGATCCTACGTCAACAGATCGAGCAACTACAAGAAAATCGCACAGCCCTACAGCAGAAACAACAGATTCAGCAGCAACATAGCGAACAGTTACAGCAAAAGATGACACAATTTAGCGCTAAACTGGCCGAATTGGTTAAACAATGGGCTTATCATTGCCAACAACTACAGGCCACAGAATTGCCGATGGATACAGAATTAGTCAGCCGTTTTATCAATCAACGGCAATCTGATTATCAACAGCACCTGACACAACAGGAAGCACTTTTACAGGCAGAAAAAGCCTGCCAAGCAGCAGAAAAATCACTGGCTGCTAACCGTGAACAACACAGTGCATGTGAAAAAAGTATTGAGCTGGAAAAATTCAAGCAGAGTGCAGCCCAGAAACAACTAGCAGAAAAAACAACAGAAATCCGACAGATAGAAAGCGAGTACGCAGAGACGGAACAACAATTAAATACCGGGTTAACCACGACACCTTTTGTCCTGCCCGCCTATCAAGAGGCAGAAAATTGGCTACAGCAACGTGAACAAGAATTAAAAAATTACCGTGAATCACGTGAAAGATGGCAGGAGCTACAGAAAGAACAGGCCGCCCTGCAAAGCAAGTTAAATGAACTGGAAAAGCAAAAAAATAAACTAGCCATCCATATTCATAGCTTGAATGGGCAACAGCAGCAACAAAAGCAGTTATTGGAAACAACATGTCAGGAACGCCGCAACTTATTTGGGGAGCAATCTGTTACTGATGTTCGTCAAGGCGTACAACAAAAAGCCAATGAGTTGGAAACCGCTTACAAGCAGGCCGTTATCCATCAGCAAGAACTGCAAAATAAAATGAATCAATTAACCGGCGCTGCCAGTGAAATTGAAAAAAGTTGTATCGCGGCCGAAGCAAACTACAAACTTGCTGCCAGCCACTTCCAAGCCGGATTGGAACAGCAAAATTTTTCTGATCAATCGTCTTTCGAACAAGCCTTATTAGAGCCTGAGCAACGGGAAAAATTACAACAATTACAAGAAAAACTCGGACAACAAAAATTGCAGGCTCAAACAAAATATCATGAATCAGAAGTGGCATTACAGCGACATACAGAAACGCAGCCACAACTACTTGAATCACATGATCCTCAGCAATTATCAGCCGTGTTAACTGACGTTACAGCTAAACTGAAACACAATAACCAGCAACAAGGCGAAGTCAGAACCATACTGAGCAGCGATACAAACCGCCGCCAACAACAACAAACATTACTGACACAAATTGCCCTTTCACAACAAAACTATGATGACTGGAGTTATCTCAATAATCTCATTGGGTCTGCTGATGGTGCTAAATTCCGCCGTTTTGCCCAAGGCTTAACACTGGATCATCTCGTACATCTGGCGAATATCCGGCTGGAAAAGTTACATGGTCGCTATTACTTGCAGCGTAAAGACAATGGCGGTCTGGAATTACAAGTTGTTGATACCTGGCAAGCGGATGCCATGCGCGATACCAGAACCCTTTCAGGCGGGGAAAGTTTTCTGGTCAGCCTTGCACTTGCACTTGCCTTATCGGATCTGGTGAGTAATAAGACACAGATAGAATCCCTGTTCCTTGATGAAGGCTTTGGTACGCTTGATCCAGAAACCCTTGAAATCGCCTTGGATGCACTGGATCACCTCAATGCATCAGGAAAAACTATCGGCATAATCAGTCATGTAGAAGCATTAAAAGAACGCATTCCTGTTCAAATCAAAGTAGAAAAGAATAATGGGTTGGGATTCAGTCAATTAGCACCAGAGTTTCGGATTTAATCACGGAAAATCAGATATCAATATGGATATGAATCAGTTCGAAGGCAAAATCGAGCGTATTAATATTACATTGCCACTACGTTTAATTAATCGCATTGATACAAAAGTTAAACAACATCCTGAATTTGGCAGCCGCAGTGGTTTTTTAGCCTTAGCAGCCCGTAAAGCATTACAATAATTTTTCAGACAGAGCCTGCATTCGCAGGCTCTCAATAGAATAGGTTGATCTATACCCAATAGTTTTAATCAATCACCAAACATAATTAATTTAATGTTTAATAACATAAAGGTCTTTCGTTGATGTTTCGCCCAGGGAATTAGAGGAATACCCCCCAATATAAGGCTTCACCAATATCGCATTAACATAATAATAAACAGGTGTAATTGGTGTATCTTTAGTTAGGATATCAACTGCCTTTTGAAAATCCTCTTGCTTATTGGTTTCTCCGGCTTCACTTACCAAACTATCAAAATCTTTATTTGCATAGAATGATATATTATTCGTCTGATTTGTTGTGAAAATATTTAAAAAAGATATCGGATTGTTATAATCGCTAATCCATCCGCCTCTGACAACGTCAAATTTTCCCTGATGCTCATTATCTAACAAAACTTTCCATTCTTCAGTTTGTGTCTTAACAATAACACCAAGGTTTTCTTTCCACATTGACGTTGCCGCAATAGCAATTTTCTTATGCATATCTGATGAGTTATAAACCAAATTAAATGTAAGAGGATGCGTCTTATTAAAACCGGCTTCATTCAATAATTGCCTCGCTTTTTTAATTCTCTGTGCTTGCGTCAAGAATTCATAATCAGGTTTGTTAAATTTAAAACCACCAATTCCTGGTGGAAGAATTGTATAAGCAGGTATCTGACCTTGAGCTACAACCTTATTGGCAATAATGTCTCTGTCCAGAGCAAGGCCTAATGCCTGCCTGACTCTGGCATCGTTAAATGGTGCTTTTTTAGTATTAAACGCATAGTAATATGTACTAAGAATGGGTGTAATATGAACTTGTGAACCAATTTGTTTCTTTAATGATGCAAAATGTTCCAACGGAATAGTAAATGTCATATCTATCTCTCCGGCCAGATAACGATTTAAATCTGAAATATCTGATGAAAGAGGGAGATAAGTTACTTTATTAATTACCGTATTCTTATTATCCCAATATTGAGGGTTTCTGACGCCGACAATTTTTTCATTTACTTTCCATTCAGATAATTTAAATGCCCCACTAGAAACAAAAAATTCAGGTTGAGTCCATCTATCACCGTATTTTTCGACGACTTTCTCACTCATCGGAGACGTAATAGCGAAAGCCAGCATCTGTAAGAAATATCCAACGGGCTTTTCTAACGTAACTTCTAATGTAGCGTTATCCAACGCTTTGACACCAAGATCCTCAGCTTTTTTCTTTCCGGCTAAAATCTCTTTCGCATTCACTACAGAGGCATCCGCAAAATAGCTGCCATAAGGAGAAAGCATTTTAGGATCTGTTAAGCGCCGCCAGCTAAACACCACATCATGAGCGGTAATCGGTGTACCATCAGACCATTTGATTCCCTTCCTTAAATGAAAAATCCATGTTTTGTTATCTTTCGTTTCCCAGCTTTCTGCCAGTTTAGGTATAATCTGTCCTTCCTTATCGATGCTCACTAATGTATCAAAAAAATCATTTATAATATTAATTGCTATATTACCTTCAACTTTACCGACATCCAGTGAAGCAGGCTCTGAACCATTATTGCGCACAATTTCTTGTTTTTCGGCTAATTGTGTTCCGGGTGGGATTACTGCCGCATAAGATAATGTGATACCAGCCAACATAATACTGATAGAGTAAGATAATATTTTTAACGTATTAATTCCAATTTTATTTAACATACTATATTCCCCAAAAAATCATGCTATCGCATTTATTATTTAACCTCAGTTTTTATAAAAATTAATTTATGTTTGAAATATGGATTCAAAAATGAAGGATGATGGAAAGAGAATCAATCCTCGGGCGCAAAGATAATTCTATGTTTATAACTACGTGATTGGAGTGATTAGTATTATGCTGTTAACAATGTAAGTATGAAAAATTTCCCATCCCCCCTAATCCTGAAAGCTAATATAATATTAGCCTAATATTGAGGATGTATTGTCGTGCACTATCCTATTACTAGGACTATGACAGCTAACATATTATTCTAGTTAATTATTTATTCAAGCATTCAAAAAAACATACAGTTATTTTACATTACCTGACAAAAAAACATTATCCTTATCCCCAATGACGATGATTTTCGCCGACAGTATTATGTTGCCCCCCCGTAATCCTTTAGAACAGAGGTTCTGTCAGATATGGCAAAACTTACTGAAAATTCGTCAGGGGGGAATACATGATAGCTTTTTCTCCCTCGGGGACATTCACTACTGGCAGTACAGATGACCGTGGCGATCAGAGAGAATATTGCGGGCAATTTCACAATGCGGCAGCTACTCCAAGCGCCGACAGTTGCCGAAATTGCTACAGTCATCTGTAAAGATTTATCCGCATAATAGACCCTAATTAATAAGATATCTTCAAGTAAAACAGGCTGTCTATAATTTATTTCAATACAAATTATTGTCAGATTTTATTCATATAACAATCATATTTATTGAAGAATTTAACTAAATAAAAAGCAATTGTACACTTTAGTTAATTACTATGAGAACATTTAACATTTTATCTTTAAAATAATAAAGATAGCTTGATTTACTCACCTAAAAAATCACTCAAAAGTGATATTTTCTGAAACATAACAAACAAGGAAACATAATAATAATTTCATTATGCTAACTGTATAAACATGAACTTATAAATATACTGTTATACTTATCAAACCCAGATGTTATTACACTAGCAATAATAAAAAATTATCAATATCCATAACCTTCTTCCAAATACAACGCCATCCTAAAAAACAATATCATTTCACCTTGAAAACATTTAAACATGCACTATGATTTAAATAGAGATGAAGTTCGGTAAATAATCTAACTGGATAAACATTAAATATTCATATTTAATTTTAAAATTATTATTTAATTTATATTAACCCTGCCTATTTATAAAAAATATTTTTTATATATTTTATAAACAATAAGATGGAAGTTAATATTAAAAAGTAAACAAGGTATCTTATAAAATTAAAGTGTAAACAGTGAAAAAACTAAAATAACTATCCGCATTTGGTTATTTTAACATTAAAATCAGGAGAGTATTATGACAGAAAAATCATCAGTTGAAAAAGACTCAGTATTACTTGCTGAAGAAAAATTTAAACTCAGAAATTTATTGACTGAAAGTATGAGAGGAAAAATAGACGAAGAAACCATTAATAACACAGAAAAAAATTTATCTCAAAATTACGAGTACGTTTATGCTGCGTCAGCAACTGTGGTTAGTTTTGGTTTCTATTCATCTTATAAAATCTATATTGATGGTAGCAAACATTTTGAAGGTGATGCTTATGGATTTCACGCACCTGGCTATGGAAAATATGTAGGAAGACTTCATACCAATAATATTGAAAAAGTTTTTAATGAATGCACTCATTTCTTATCAGCTGCAACTACAGTTACATTAATGGTAGGCTTTTCCACTTCAACATTCATAACTGACATTTATGGACGCTTTGACGGAATAGGATTCGGATCAGTAGGAGGTGCCAGTACTGGTACTGGAAATTGGTATTAATTCGCTATGCTTATTTTTTTAAAAATAAATGACATTTCAAAATCATGAATTACCTCCTTACTCCTCTAGACACGGGGAGCAAGGATTCCTCATGTATCAGAATGTAGTACTTATTATGTTAACCCACAGGTTACTCCATATTTTTCACAAAAGAAAAACACTATTAAGGCGAATATACATACAACATTATTATATAGATAAATTATAATTCACCAATAGAGATTGGAATGTTATTAATTTATTTTCATTAAATTCATTAATAAAAAACATACAGGAATCATTATATGAAAAATATCTTTTCTATAGAAAACAGGTTAAAACCCGTAAATTACCTAGTCAAAATCATGGATGGAAAACTTGACAATGACACTATTAATAATATTAAAGAAAAAGTATTAAATTTAGGTATAAATAGCTACTCAGGTACAGTACATGTAGAGAGTACTGTTTTTTACACATCACTTGACTTAAGTCTTGATATTGGAAAAAAATTTAAAGGAGGAGCCTGGGGATTTGAATCAATAGGCTATCTTAATTTTACTGGAACTTTATTAACAAGTGATATTGATAGGCTTACCACAGAAGGTACTCTTTATACTATGGCCGATACTGCGGTGGGAATTTCTATATTATTTCTCAATACATCGTTGAGTCCTTTGGGGTCTTTTGAAGGTATCGGAGGACCAATGATAGGTGTAGCTTCTGGTCATGGTAATTGGTCTTAACCAATTTAAAAACTATATTTTATACTTTTTCAAGCTGCATCTGATAAAGTTGCAGCTTGAAAATTATTAAATATTATTCTTTTTAATGTTCAATAATATAAAGGTCTTTTGTGAAATACTCACCCCTTGAGTTAATATCAAAACCGCCGACATAAGGCTTAACCATATGATGGTTAACGTAAAAATAAATAGGAATAGCCGGGAGGTCTTTTGTTAATATGTCAGAGGCTTTCTGATAATAATCTTTAGAGTTAGTTGCACTTGCTTTTTCCAAAATTTCATCAAACTCTTTGTTTTCATACATGGATGTATTTTTAATTTGTCCAGATGAAAACATAGCTAAGAATGTCATTGGACTATCATAATCAGCCACCCATGCCCGCCGGATAACATCAAATTTACCTTGATGCATATTATCCAGCATGACTTTCCATTCTTGATTCTGCAACGCGGCACTTACACCAAGATTTTTCTTCCACATTGAACTCACTGCAATAGCAATTTTCTTATGTGATTCCTGTGTATTATAAAGAATACTAAAAGCAAGGGGGTTATCTTTATTAAATCCAGCTTCATTCAATAACTCTTTTGCTTTAGCAATACGCTGCTCCTGAGTCCATGACGCATAATCAGGTTGCTCAAAATTGAATCCACCAATATTTGGCGTCAGCATCGAATAAGCCGGTAATTGCCCCTGCCCCAATATTTTATCAACAATAATATCCCGATCTACGGCTAGACTCAGTGCTTTCCTGACTCTGACATCATTAAATGGCGGTTTTTTATTATTAAACTCATAAAAATATACCGTTGACTTGGGAGAAATTTTCACCTCATCAGGCAATGATTTCCTCAATGACGGAAAATCTTCTGTTGAAATAGTATTAGTAATATCGATTTCACCCGCCAGATAACGGTTTAAATCCGCTTTTTCTGAAGACAGAGGAAGGTAAGTGACTTTATTAATGACGGTATTCTTATCATCCCAATATTGAGGATTTCTGACTCCGACCAGTTTTTCATTTACAACCCATTCAGAGAGTTTATAGGGTCCGCTTCCCACAAATGCTCCCACTCTGGTCCACTTATCACCATATTTTTTTACGGCTTTTTCACTGATAGGAAACGTAACCGGATGGCCCAGCATTTGCAGGAAATCCCCGACGGGTTTATCTAATTTAACTTCCAGAGTAAAATCATCCAGCGCCTTTACCCCAAGCTCTTCCGGTTTTTTCTTACCAGTCAGTACATCACTCGCATTCACTACAGACGCATTTTCAAGATAACTGCCATAAGGTGAAACAGTGTCTGGCTCAATCAATCGCCTCCAACTGAATATCACATCATGAGCCGTAATGGGTGAACCATCTGACCATTTGATATCTTTTTTTAAATGAAATATCCATGTCTTATTATCTCTGGTTTCCCAGCGTTCAGCTAATCTTGGCTCAACTTTGCCCTGTTTATTAACATTAATTAAACCTTCAAAAAAGTCGCTGATAATATTGAACTCAACATCACTCGAAACTTTATGAGTATCCAATGAAGCGGGTTCAGCGCCATTATTACGCACAATCTCCTGCTTCGCGGCAAGTTTTGTACCAGGAGGAACAACGGCGGCATGGGACACTGCGATATTCCCTGATATCAATGCAATAGCACAAGAGAGTAGTTTGATCTTCTTGCTCATAATTAATGTTCCCATTATTTTCTGCATTTTAATGCGCTCCATAATTTTTTTAGTATTTAAAATACATTCATTTATATTCAGTGCTTAATGACATAAAGATCCTTTGTGAAAACATATCCTCTTGAATCCACATAAAAACCACCAATATAAGGTTTGACCATCTTGGCATTAACATAATAATAAACAGGAATAATTGGCGCATCGTGAGTCACGATATCTAACGCTTGTTGGTAACTGGATTTATAATTGGTTCTTCCGGATTCAGACACCAGCTCATCAAACTTTTTATTTGAATAAGATGATGAATTCTGCGTATGGCCTGTCGTGAAAATATTGAAAAATGTCATCGGGCTATTATAATCGGCAATCCAACCATATCTGGCAATATCAAACTTTCCTTGGTATTTGTTATCCAGCACCACTTTCCATTCTTGATTTTGCAAAATGACATCAGCACCAAGATTCTTTTTCCACATAGAACTCACTGCAATGGCAATTTTTTTGTGCGCTTCCGAGGTGTTATACAATAAATTAAATTTAAGCCGATTACTTTGATTAAATCCTGCCTCATTTAATAATTCTCTGGCTTTTGCGATACGTTGCTCTTGTGTCCAGGAAACATAATCAGGTTGTTGGAAAGAAAAACCTCCGGTATCAGGCGGGAGAAGGGTATAAGCTGCTTTCTGTCCCTGCCCTAATACCTTATCGGCAATAACATTCCTATCTACCGCTAAATTCAGTGCTTGTCTTACCCTGATATCATTAAAAGGTGGTTTTTTCGTGTTAAATTCATAAAAATAAGTACCTATTCGGGGTGATATATTGACTTGTTCGGGATATTTTTTCTTTAATGAAGCAAATGATTCTAGTGGAATGGTCAGAGTAATATCAATTTCACCTGCCAGATAACGATTTAGATCGGCTTTATCAGATGCCAACGCAAGATAAGTCACTTTATTAATAACGGTATTTTTATCATCCCAATACTGAGGATTTCTGATACCGACGACTCTTTCATTAACAACCCATTCAGATAATTTAAATGCACCGCTGCCAACAAAGTACTCAGGCTTTGTCCATTTATCGCCATATCTTTTGACCATTTTTTCATTTATCGGAATCATACTGGGATGTGCCAGCATCTGTAAAAAGTCTCCGACAGGCTTATCTAATTTTACTTCTACCGTAAAATCATCAAGTGCTTTTATACCCAATGCTTCCACTTTACTTTTACCTTGCAGAACGTCAGTGGCATTAACCACTGAAGCATTCACAAGGTAATTTCCATAAGGAGAGCCGGTTAGTGGATCAATTAAACGCCGCCAGCTAAATACCACATCATGCGCAGTGATCGGCGAACCATCAGACCATTTCGCATCTTTTCTCAGATGAAAGATCCAATTTTTATTGTCATTCGTTTCCCAGCTTGTTGCTAACTTTGGTTTAATTTCACTTTTCTGATCGATATAAATCAAGCCATCAAAAAAATCACTGATGATGTTAAATTCAGTATCACTTTCAACTTTATGCACATCCAAAGAAGCTGGTTCTGAACCATTATTTCTTACAATCTCTTGTTTTTCAGATAATTTTATTCCTTCTGGCACAACCGCCGCATAAGATAGTGAGATATTTCCCCACATTAATGCAATGACACAAGATAATAGTTTTATTTTTTTTGTGTTAATTATTTTTGGCATATTTTACTTCTCCAAAGTTGTATTTACTCTTATTTTCACTAGTTACATCCTCATTAATTTAATGAATTCTGTAATCAGAGTCTGATAAGACAGGCTCCGATTATTTTTTAATGCTTAATAATATAGAGATCTTTGGAAGATATATAATCCATTGGACTTACATACACTCCACCGACATGCGGTTTTATCATGTGATTAATGACATAATAATAAACAGGAATTACCGGCATATCATTATTTAAGATATCCAGTGCTTTTTGGTAATAAGCCGTGTCATTGGTTTCACCGGCTTTAATCACCATCTGGTCGAAATCACTATTAGAATATTGCGGTATGTTATGGCTGCTGCCAGTTAGGAAAGTATCCAGAAAAGACATCGGGCTATTGTAATCCGCTGTCCATGCGTATCTGACAACATCGAATTTGTTCTGGTGCATATTATCCAACATTACTTTCCATTCTTGGTTTTGCAAGTTGGCCTGAATACCGAGGTTCTGTTTCCACATGGAAGTCACAGCAATCGCCAGTTTTTTATGTGATTCCTTCGTGTTGTAAAGCAAGTCAAATTTAAGCGGATTGTTCTCGTTAAAACCCGCTTCATTCAGGAGTTCTTTGGCTTTTTGAATCCGCTGTGCCTGTGTCCATAAGGCATACTCTGGCTGGGTTAATATAATCCCGCCGATATTGGGAGGAAGGACATGGTAAGCGGGCAGTTGCCCCATTCCAAAGACCTTTTCGGCAATGACTTCTCTGTCTATGGCTAAACTTAATGCCTTCCTGACTCTGACATCATTAAATGGCGGTTTTTTGGTATTGAAGGCGTAATAATAGGTACTTAACATCGGATCGATATGAACCTGATCGCCCAAAGTTTTCTTTAATGATGCAAAGGAATCCAGAGGAATAGTATGAGTAATGTCGATTTCCCCTGCGAGGTAACGGTTTAAATCTGATTTTTCCGATACGAGAGCAAGATAAGTGACTTTATTAATCACTGTATTTTCATTATCCCAATAGTGAGTATTCCGGATGCCTACCACGTGTTCATTTACTTTCCATTCAGACAGTTTGAATGCCCCGCTGCCCACAAAAGTGTCAGGATGCGTCCATTTATCGCCGTATTTTCGGACAATTTTTTCACTGACTGGCACTAAAACCGGATGGGTTAATATCTGCAAGAAATAAGCTACGGGTTTATCGAGTTTTACTTCAAGAGTGGAATTATCCAGTGCTTTAACGCCGAGTTCTTCCAGTTTCTTCTTGCCTGACATTATGTCGTTTGCATTCACGACATGAGCAGTTCCAAGATAACTGCCATAAGGCGATCCTATTTCCGGATCAAGCAGGCGCCGCCAGCTAAATACGACATCATGGGCAGTAATCGGTGTGCCATCAGACCATTTCGCGCCTTCTCTTATATGAAAAATCCACGTTTGGTTATCGCTGGTTTCCCAACGTTCCGCCAGACGGGGAATAATTTTGCCTTTGTTATCGGTGTAGACTAAACCATCAAAAAAATCATGGATAATATTCAGTTCAATGTTACTTTCTACTTTATGTACATCCAAAGAGGCAGGAAAAGTCCCGTTATTACGCACAATTTCCTGTTTCTCCGCTAATTGTGTGCCCGGTGGAACGACGGCAGCATAAGAGGGTGCAATATTTGTTAATAGTATTCCCATCGAGTAGGTAAGGATTTGGGTGAGTTTGTTTTTAAGCAAACTCGCCATGATTTTCTTCATATTTTTAATCTCCATTAATGACTATTTTTATTATTACATTACGCTACCATATTTATTAATCTGCTGCTTTAATTAACTTTATTGAGTAATAATAGAACCAGGTTCAGCAAAGTTATTGCGGGTGATTTCTTGCTTATCGGCTAATTGAACATTGGGGGGAATAACTGCGGCATAAGATAATGTCGTACTTCCCAGTATCAGACTGACGGAACAGGTTAATGCTTTGGCAATTTTATTTTTTATTAGCCTTGCCATCATTTTCTGCATATGAATAGCCTCCATAACTGTTTTCATTATTAATAATAATTACATATATCACTATCACCTTATAATCGTCACCTTATCAGCATTACTAACATAAATACTACTATTACGAGTAAAGTCTTTGATTAATTAAAACTATATTTAAATTTGTAAATCAGCCGAATGAATAAGTGCAACGCATCATAATTAGCGTTGCACTTAATTCTTTGTATTCAGATGATCTGGATTAAACACCTGTTACAGTATCTTTAATCTATTTGTTTTAGCTACTGCGGTCTGCGTTATCTTTTACCGCTGTCACATTATTTTGCTCCGAGATCAATAATCCGATCTTGTTTCGGGTAATGAATGGGGGATTTTTCCTTGAAGTATTTCACGACTGCATCCACATCCGGCACACTATATACCGGATCAGTTCCCTCTTTAAATACCGAGAAATTACTTCCTCCCGTCGCCAGATATTCATTGGCTGCCACGCGGTATTTCGCTTTCATATCTACAGGCTTCCCGTTGATTTTCATCGAACCGGCAATCACGCGATCACCCACAGGTTTGGTGCTATCCCATGAATATTGGAAGCTATGTGATACCAGCAGAACTTGCGGACGAGTACGATCCCATTGCTGTTCCAGCAGTCGTTTGATCTGCTCTCCGGTCAATGTTTTAGTCACCATCATATTGGAGAATGGCTGGACAGTGTAAATCGCGTTATAGGTGACATCTCCTGCGTCCATCGGTGCCCGGATCCCTCCGCTGTTAACAAACGCAATCTGTGCTCCGCCATCTGCTTTAGCCGTTGTTGCATATAAATGGGCATCCGCGATAACTTTACCCAATGCAGATTCGCCCGCTGCATTGGTTTCTTTCGTCAGATTACTTTCCAGTTTGCCGATCACGCGGTTTGCCAGCGGTGTGGCTATTTTTTCGTAGGATGAGAGTAATTCGGTAATTTTGGGATCTTTGCCATATTTACGGTTATCAACCCAGATATTTTTAGCCTTGAAGTCCACCACATCTTTCGTGGTTTTATCCAGTTTCAGATCCAACTGAGTCAGCAATGCGCCATTGGATTGAGCAGAAGTGACGGATTTACCATTAATCACACAGTTATAAGCCTGATGGGTGTGGCCACTGATAACAAAATCCACTTCTTTATCCAGATGATTAACGATATCCAATATCTTACCGGTCACGTCATTACAGGCGTTGACGTCAATCTTTCCACCATCAGGCTTCTGTGCAGCACCTTCATGGATCAAAATTCCTATCGCTTTCACGCCTTTTTTCTGCAATTCCGGCACTAACGCATTGATGGTTTTAACTTCATTGGAGAAAGTCAGTCCTTCAGTACCTTGCGGTGTCACAATGGCGGGTGTTCCCTCCAGCGTCAGTCCGATAAAGGCAACCGGAATTCCATCAAACTCTTTGATGACATATTCAGGGAAAAGTGTTTTACCGGTTTTATTAACGGTGACGTTAGCAGACAGATATTGGAAATCAGCCCCCGTGAACGGTTTTGGTCCCTGACAGCCAGTCACCGGATGACAGCCGCCATTTTGCTTACGCAGTAACTCTTCCTTACCTTTATCAAACTCATGGTTACCGACAGATGTTGCGTCCAATCCAGCAAGGGATAGCGCTTCAATACTCGGCTCATCGTGGAACATGGAAGAAAGCAGCGGGCTGGCACCGATCAGATCCCCTGCGGCAACGACGACGTTATTCGGGTTCTCTTGCTTCAGCTCTTTAATCAAAGTTGCCATGTGCTCAATTCCCCCCGGCTGGTTAGGACCGGGGGCTTTCAACGCACCATGAAAGTCATTCAGGCCCAGTATCCGGACATCTACCACATTTGCTGTATCATAAGCTGGCTTAGTTGCACATCCTGCCAGCAATACCGCACCAATCGCAATCGGAAGTAACTTATCTTTATGAAGTGCCTTATATTTATCATTCATTTTGTTATCTCTTAATGTTCAGGTTTCGGACAATCAATGACTTCAAAGTTCTTGCTGTAACAGATATAAAATTCGTCATGAACAATCTGAATATGTTTGCCTTTCAGCACCGGATTATGTTCTTGCAGGAATTGAATCAGTTTCTTATTCGATGGGCGATCTGCTGGTAACACTAAACGGTTGAAGAGTTCCTGCTGTTTGCCGAAAAAGTTTTCTGCTGTATCGAAGGCACAAGCGCCGTGTTTTTCCCATTCCGCCTGCAATAAATCTATACCGGGAGAAGTACACAGGTAAGGTTTGATGGTTTGATAATCTAACGCGGGCAAATCGCCCTTACACAAACGAGGATGTTTACGAATCTCTGACCAGTCACGACACTCTTTCATGGATTTCCCATCGCAGGTTTCCGCCCACAGGCCATGCAGTATCCAGCCAAATTTATTATCGGAGAAACATTGAAATGCTAACTTTTCATGTTCGCGTTGGGCTTGTTCTTTTTTCCCCTCATGCTCAAGCTGTTTTATTTCTTTCTTTTTGTAAGCACAAAATGCAGGTGAGTAGTTAACTGCCAGCTTAAAGTAATCGGTTGAAGCCTTGTCGTTCTGACCGTAATGGTCGGTTTCAGCATCATAATCATAATGGGCTGTCGGCTTTTCCGGCACTGTGCAGGAAGTCCCTGCCATCAATGCAATTTGCTCTTTTGGTGGTTCAGTCGGTTCGGGCGGAGTTACGCATCCCGATGCCATGAATGCCAGAACGAGAGGCACTATTTTTAGAAAGGATAACGATTCTAGAAAGGGTAACGACTTCAGAAAACGCATTTTCAGAAAAGGCATATCGGTAGCTCCATTTTCATGTATCCCCCTGATCTTTCAGGCCGCTACTTTATTGATAGTGATCTTGATAACAACGTTGGCAGCAACTTAAAATCTATTGGGTGTCAACAATTATCCTGCTCCCCGATAATTCAGGGAGCAGGCATCAGTACAGCGAAGTTTTATTTATTTTTTTCTGTCAGATCAATCTGATAGATAGCAAAACCGATATCATCATTTTTCAGATATTTCACCGGATATTGCGCGTACTCTTTGATGAATTTCGCCGCTTTTTCAGATGGTGAAGTTTCAAAGCGCACATCCAGTTGTTTATCTGTCTTGATTGGCAGGAATGACCAGTTGTTTTCAGCCTGTGTTGATACCACACCCTTCTCTTTAGTGACTCTGGAAATGTAAGAGGCCAGAATGGTGCGGTTTTCATCTGGTGAAGCAAACGCAATATGATCATCGCCTGTTCCTGCAAATTTGCCGCCATAACCACGATAGTTATTGGTAGCAATCAGGAAAGTTGCTTTCGGATCAATCGGCTTGCCCTGATAGGTCACGTCTTTGATACGATTCGCGCCCTTATGGATAAGCTGACAATCAGTGTCATATTTAGCGGGCTGGGTCAGATCGACTTTATAGTTTACACCCGTGATAGTGTCAAAATTGTAAGTACGGAATCCATCCCAATTCAGCAATTCTTGTGGCTGGGTCGAGTTTGGATCGATCTGGTTAAACATGCCCGCAGAGCATTCCAGCCATTCAACGACATCCGCCCCCGTTGCTTTCACGACTACCAGCGTATTTGGATAGAGATACAGATCAGCCGCGTTACGGAAAGTCAGATCACCTTTTTCCACTTCCACAAAGTCAGCCGGCGCATTTTTACGTCCGCCCGCTTTGAAAGGGGCCGCCGCCGCCAGAACAGGAATCCCCTCCAGATTCGGATCGCCCTGAATGAAGCGCTTGGTGTAATCCGCCTGCGCATCATTGACGATCTGCACGGTTGGATCGCTTTGGATCAGGGCCAGATAGCTGTACATGTTGGCAGAGGCTTTGCCAATGAATTTACCCACAAAATCACGGGTTCCCTGATGATCTTTTTCGATAATGGAGGCCAGTTTGCTATCACGCTCAACCAGTGATTTTTTATGGACTTTATCGTAGATAGGGCGCGCTTCCGCTTTAGCCGATTCGACTTTCCATTCACCCTTGTCGTTATTAATCACGATATCAACGACGCCAAGATGATCGCCCCACTGTCCCGGCATGACGGCAGGAATACCATTGACTGTGCCATTGGCCACATCAACGCCCTTGACCCCTGCGTACTCTTTGCTCGGGAACACACCATGAGCATGACCAAACATGATGGCATTAATGCCCGGAACTTCACTCAGATAGTAAACCGAGTTTTCTGCCATCGCTTTATACGGATCTTGAGAAAAACCAGAGTGCGGAATGGCAATAATCAGATCAGCACCCGCTTTTTTCATCTGGGGAACGAATTTTTTTGCCGTTTCCGTAATGTCATTAACAACGACTTTGCCATCCAGATTTGCTTTGTCCCAAATACTGATTTGTGGCGGAACAAAACCGATATAACCAATCTTGATGGTGTGTTCTTTACCATCCCGGTCTTTTACCGGGGTATCAACGATAATATACGGAGTGAAATAGTTTTTGCCGGTTTTGGCATCAATGATATTGGCGTTGATATAGGGGAATTTAGCACCGGCGATAGCCTGTTTCAGGTAATCCAGTCCAAAGTTGAATTCATGGTTACCAAAGTTGCCTACGGTATAACCCATGGTGTTCATCAATTGGTGGGCAGGATGAACATCACCTTTTTTCAGTCCCTTTGCTGCCATATAATCCGCAAGCGGGCTGCCTTGAATCAAGTCACCATTGTCAACCAAAATCGCATTGGCCACTTCCGCTTTGGTTGCCTTAATTAAGTTCGCGGTACGAACCAAACCAAATTGCTCAGTGGATTTATCTTTAAAGTAATCGAAATCAATCAAATTGCTGTGGATATCCGATGTTTCCATCACACGTAAATCAACAGTCGCCGCGTTCACATTGAATGCCACCAGCATTGCCAATGTTGACACTTTCAACGCATTCTTCACCATGCTATTCCCCTTGATATACCCGTTATCTTTCAAGTTGCAACTCAAAATCTACTGGGTTATAGAACAATTATGGGAGAGCCGGATCAGACTCCCCCGATGAATTTTTCTTAAAAAGACAAACGTGCTCCTGTTCCCAGAATGGTTTGTTTTTTATCTTTATAAGCCGGATTATCGCTACGGGCGTCATCATATGCCGTTTCAACAAACAGGATCAGCGTATTGTACTTAGAAACCGCAAAACGTTTATCTAAACCAACCGTGTAAGTTTGTTTTTTATAGTTAAATGTATTGGCATCCCCATCACGCAGGTAATATCCCGCATATATGCCGCTGCCCACCTTGTCCCAATGCCATTTTCCACCCAAGCCATACAAGTTTGCTTTCCAGTCACCTTTGACCGATTTGCCCTGCAACCTGTCACCACTGCCTTCCCTGTACACTAATCCTGAATTTTTTGAGCGGGCTATCCCATAATCCAAAACAATGGAAAATTCATTGCCGGGGAAATAATATTCCATACCAATAGCCATCAGGCTATCTTGTGGAGAAGCCAGTCCAGCATCTACAACACTTTTTTCTTTATTTCCATCTTCTATCGTGATCGGTTTTTTCTTCTCTCCCGTCGCCTGGGAATAACCCGCATTCACTTCCAGACCAAAGTCCGATTTATAAAAGCCGACAACTGAGTAAGCGTTGCGAATATCACCATGATTGCGTTCGTTATCAGAACCGGATTTGCCGCTGTAAGTTGCCGCAAGTTTGAAGCCTTGATAGCTATTGGTCTGGACGAAAATAGTCTGAGGCAAACGGGTAAGGAAGTTGTTTTTACCAACACCTTTGCTGTCATAACCTGTTGCACGTCCCAGCACATCACTGAAATAAAATACGCCTGTATTGCCATAGCCGTAACTGGATTTTTTCACCCAGTCGATAGGGATATAAGTGCGGCCTACCCGTACTTCGCCAATATCACGATGAGAAGCTCCGATATAACCGACCCGGTTATACATCTCAAAATTCGTTGTGTTATTTTCGCTGTTGGTTTTTTGAGTGTCAGAACCCCATTCCATTTTGCCGAAGACTTTAACGTCTTGAGTCAGTACATAACTGGCTCCGACACCAATACGGCTGCCATCATCTTTAATCCGAATATCACGATCATCGCTGCTCACCGTCGTTTTCATACGAAACTGACCCGTCAGATCCACCTTGCCACCATTGTCGTTGTATACTGTAATCGCATTGGCACTGCCAGACATTACCAATAATCCAATTAAAGCAGCCAACGGCTTCATGCTTCTCACCATAATAAGTACACCATCAAATATTAAATTTAATAATTTGATTTTCTTTCAGGCAAAATATCTCTATATCGCAGATTTGTCTGAAATATATTCAGGACAATAGATATCCGTCACGATTTTTCGCCAAAAGAAAATCGCTCAAAAAAATGACAAATTTTGAATGTTATTTAAAATTATCTTTTTCTATTACAGCTTCCCGTTGAGAATGTTATCAACATCAATATGGAGTAAGTAATCAAAATTATATTTAACAATATTTTGTTTTATTTTAAGAAAAAAAAGCACCTGAAAGATTAAATTTAATCCTTCTGTTACCCTAAACTCAGTCTATTGCATACAATGATAATAATAACCTAAAAAAATCTTATTTTTCGTGAAGAAACCCACATTAACATAAATATATAGATGAATTATTGCAGGTTTGCGTGATAAGAATCACGAAATTTCGCTCCTTAGTATTATTATCATGCAAATTCGTCAGCGGATACACCCAAAAAAATTATTTTCCATGCTATTAAAAATAATTTAATTTTATCCGTTATTTTTCACACCTACTTTTATTTAATTCATAATTTGTATTTTTTATAGCCGAAAGAATTAATAAAATTAAAGTCAGATACAATATTTTATTCATCAACAAATAAATATACCTTTCATTATCTATAATGCATCCATCATAAATATAACGAATCAATTGAATTATTATTTTCATCATTACGCGTAACATGGAAAGCAGATTAACGGATAAGGTTGGGAATTTAACTTAAGTCAGACTAAATAGCATTTACTTATCATGATTATTCATCTTTCAAGTTGCGGCTTTATTGGTAATGTTTAATCACCATTATTATCCGCAACCTGTAATCTATTGGAAAAAACAACAGGAATTTTGTGTTATTGCTGAGGCCACAACCAGGCTGCTCCACGCACACCACTGGAATCACCATGTACGGCTTTTCTAATCGGCGTGACACACTCTCCACCAAAAACCCACTCTTTAACTAAATCCGGCAAAGTTTGATAGAGGCGTTCAACATTACTCATTCCGCCGCCCAGTACAATCACATCCGGATCAAGAAAATTAATCACTTGTGCCAACGCCCGTGCCAGACGTTTTTCATAACGTTGCATTGCTAATTCAGCAAGCTTATCTCCTTGTGTCAAAGCTTCCATGATTTCATGACCTTTTTTCTTCACTCCGCTCAAGCGGAAGTAATCGGTCATAAATCCCGTACCAGACACAAATATTTCAGTACATCCCGGCTTACCGCAGAAACAGCGAACATCAGACTGATACGCCAAATCTTCTTGATCCATCCACGGTAACGGGTTATGCCCCCATTCTCCTGCCAGCCCATTACCACCGGCGTGAACTCTGGCATTAAATGAAATCCCGGAACCACATCCCGTCCCGATAATCACCGCAAATACCATCGGCATCCCTGCTCCTGCCCCATCAGTCGCTTCTGATACAGCCAGACAATTTGCATCGTTGGCGATACGCACTTCACGTCCCAACAAAGCGGCAATATCCTTATCCAATATTTGACCATTCATCCAAACAGAATTGGCATTTTTCACTTTTCCGGTAAAAGGTGAAATAGCACCGGGGATTCCAATTCCCACTGTTCCTTGCTGTCCGGTTGCCTGCTCCGCATCCGCAATCAGGCCGACAATAGCTGCCAATGTTTTCTGGTAGTCATTACGGGGAGTGTCTACACGTTTGCGAAATCGCTCTTCACCCTGATCGTCTAATGCAATCACTTCAATCTTAGTCCCGCCGAGATCAATTCCTATGCGCATAGCTTACCTTTCTATTTATTGCGTTATTGCGATTTATTGCGATGACTTATTACGATGACGTTTTTTTATTATATAAAAAGAAGGGAGGAATTATATGAAACTGATGAAGTTCTAGGGCTTCGTCACATGATTCGTTATTATGCCCCCTTATGTTTTAAGATGACCTTTGTCACCATGCGCAACAATATGGGGTAACTGCATGTTATGGTTCAAAAATTTAATGATTTACCGTTTAAACCGAGAGATCTCTCTTTCTGCGGATGAACTGGAAAAACAATTAAGCCCATTGGCATTCACCCCGTGCGGCAGTCAGGATATGATGAAAACCGGCTGGGTTTCCCCGATGGGTTCTCACAGCGAAGCATTGACCCATGCTTCTGGCAATCAGATCCTGATCTGCGCGCGCAAGGAAGAAAAAATGCTGCCTTCTCCTGTTATTAAGCAGGAATTGCAATCCAAAATAGCTCGTTTAGAAGGTGAACAGCACCGTAAGCTGAAAAAAACAGAAAAAGATTCTCTGAAAGATGAAGTAATCCATACGCTGCTACCAAGGGCATTCAGCCGTTTCAGTCAGACATATATTTGGATCGATACCGTCAACAACCTGATCATCGTTGATGCTGCCAGCGCAAAACGCGCCGAAGACAATCTGGCACTGCTGAGAAAAACGCTGGGATCATTGCCAGTCGTTCCTCTGACATTTACCGATCCAATCGAGCTGACTTTAACGAAATGGGTACGTTCAGGAAATCTGCCAGCAGGTTATGCCCTGATGGATGAAGCCGAACTGAAAGCAGTTCTGGAAGAAGGCGGCGTGATCCGCTGTAAGAAGCAGGAGTTGGTATCAGACGAAATTGCGACACACATTGAGTCCGGCAAATACGTCACCAAATTGGCATTAGATTGGGAAGAACGCATCCAGTTTATGCTGTCCGACGATGGCTCCCTCAAACGCATCAAATTCAGCGAAACCCTGCGGGATCAAAACGATGATATCGATCGTGAAGATGTCGCCCAACGATTCGATGCCGATTTTATCTTAATGACAGGTGAATTAAGTGCGTTGATCAAAAACAGTATTGAAGCTCTGGGCGGAGAAGCAGAAAGGTAACAGGTAACAGCAAAAAGATAACAGAAAAAGAACTGCCTCATCCATTGAGGCAGTTCAACAAAACAGTACATACTGTTTTCAGTCCATTCCCAGCTAAATCACCATCTCAATTAGAAACGGTAAACTAAACCAACCCCAAAGACGTCATCAGTGATGATCTTAGCGTTTCTGGTGAAATCATTATCTTTCAGCAAATTGAATTGATACTCAGCATAAGTGCCCATATTTTTGTTGAAATCATAAAAAGCACCGACGGAAACATACTTCACCAAATCTTCAGAACCATTGGTTGTCAGTATGCTCTTATCAGCCAGATCTTTACCCAGATCTTTACCTTTGGAATAAACAAAACCAATGGATGGACGCAGACCAAAATCAAACAGGTACTGAGCAGTTAACTCAATATTTTGGGTCTTGTTGGCAAACATGGTGTAATTGTTTACAGAGCTACCAAATCTGGTTAAGTTATGGGATTCACCATACATGGCAGCCAGATAAACGTTATTTTTGTCATACTTGACACCCATGAGCCATGCTTCAGCTTTATTCCCTTTGGCAAGCACGTTAGCATCTGCTGTACCTACTTTTTGTGCTGAAGTACGATTAGAGTTACCGTATGACGCGGCGATATTGAAACCATTGCCAAAATCATAGGTACTGGAAAGGCCAAAACCATCTCCATTCTGTCTTGCAACATCACTACGACTATTTTTAGTATCGCCGTCATTTTTAGCTTGATACTGCAAGGCAAAATTAAGGCCATTCACCAATCCGAAAAAATCGGTATTACGGTATGTTAATAACCCTGTCGAACGTCCCATCATGAAGTTATCAGTCGCTGCTATGGAATCGCCGCCAAAGACCGGCAAATTATCCGTCCATGAGTTGGCATCATAGGCCACACCCATATTACGACCATAATCAAGTGAACCGTATTCACCAAATTTCAGGCCCGCGAACGCATAACGTGTTCTGGTATTTTTACCGCTATCTACCTCAATGCCATTGGCTCCCATATTGAATTCCCAGCGGCCGTAACCGATCAGCTTGTCCGTAATTTGGGTTGAACCTTTAATACCTATACGACCGACAGAACTATCGCCAGCTTGTTTACTTTTGCCTTTGGCAAAGGTTCTTTGAACATCCGCTTTTCCATATAAATCAATTTTATTACCATCCTTATTATAAATCTCAGCAGCATTTACTGCCCCAGTCATGAAAAGTACCGGAAGTGCCATTGCTATTGCGTTGCGTTTTATCATTATCATGATCCTCATTGGTCTTGTTATTATTCGCCACAGCCAAGAAATTCAGATTCCAAGAAACATTTTTCTGGAATAAATAATCAGGTGAGCAGAATGTTTTTTTACATGAGCCCGTTACTTAATTGTTAAATTTGTAACAAGCAATAACGATACTAAGATTTAATGCAACCTTTTGCTAACAATAATTAGCAGAAAATGCGATCCTGTGAAGAAAATCACATTATGCCTACTAACTCGATAACCATATAGAATTAAATATGGCAATAAGTTATTTAAAACAGTTAGTTATAGATATTATATAAAATAATAAAAATGAACGACATCATGACGGGACTGATTTTTTAACTTAAATTATAAGGAATTACACAATAATAACTTATTAATATAATTGACAATCCCTTTTAAATTCTGTATTTGGTGAAGCGTGATTTAGTTCTTCCATTTAAATTCTTCAGTCATATTCTTCTTAAATGGAGTCACGCCAATACAGTACAGATATTAACAACTGATAAGGTGCTAAAATGGCAGAAAATCATCCCCGTCCACGAGGCCGCCCTTCCATTCCAGAAACAGAAATGCGCCGAAGAATTCACGACGTTACTTTTTTACTTCTTATTAATCAAGGTTATAACAAAACAACAATGGATGCTGTTGCCCAAAAAGCTGGTATTGCAAAAAAAACACTCTACCGTTTTGTTAAAAACCGAGAAGAACTGATAGAACAAATTGTTACACAATGGGCTGACAATTTTATACCGGCTTTTAAAAAAGAGGCGAATAATTCACAGCAAGTTATAAAATTATTGAAAATATATTTATATGAAATAGCAGAAAAATCATTATCTCCTGATGCTGTAGGTTTATTTAAATTATTACAATCCGATTTCCCTTATCGAGAAATTCTGCTGGGTAAATATCAACAAAGTGGTATCGAAAGAAGCCGAAATATTCTGGCTAATTGGCTTGAGTATCAATATAAGCAAGGATTACTGAAAAAAATGGATTTTTATATAATCAGTGAATTGGTCATTTCGATGGTTATTGCAGAGCCACTTAGACAAATGTCGCTGGGTCTTCTCAAGCCATTACCAGAAACGGATATCAAGCCCCGTATTGCCGCAGCAGCCACATTGCTTGAACGTGGTATTATAAAACAATAAGCAATATATACCGGCGCTGAGAAGACAATCAAATCAGCGCCTTTTCTAAGAGCCTATCCCAATAGATATTTTATAGTATAGTTAATTCAGTCTTTCAACAGTCAAAATACAATTTCACTTTTTAAATCAGTCGTATTGTCATATTGAGTTAGTAAAAATCTTACGCGCTGTGAAACGAAAATTTACGCTTATGAAATAAAGTATGATAAGCAGAAGATAGGGTTTTATCACCTAAATAGATGGACTTTACGAATAGGGTGGATAATCATATTCTACAGGAAGCTATAATTTAACTGGTAGAACAGAACAGTACGTAAGCCGAATTAAGTTACAGGAGTTATAATGACAAAACGAGCTGACATTCAAAATGGAAGATTGGTTTATACAGAGAAACTAGGATGGTTAGACCTAGGACATGCTAACGGTGATGATGCCAGAAAATTAATGCTTTCTCTTTATTTGGGAGATAATACCACTAAGGAATCGTATTTTATTGTTAGATACGTCCAATATATGGGGAGAGGGCGTAAGTATGGGACATCTATAAAAACAAGATGGATAGTTAGGAAAGGTTTATCTTTGCATGATATGAAGAGAGTTGCTCTTACTATTATGATGTATACAACCCATTCATTTGAATCGTACCAAGATTCCTTTCCTTTTACTTTGTTTTCGGATAGTGGTTATAGCGGTGAGGATTTAATTTCTAATTTATTTGGTTTTTATCAGGCCATTAATGATATTAATTATTTGCCTCAAGCGGGGGTTTTAAGTAAGGAAGAAGCATTTAAACGGTGGGATTACTATGGGCCTATAGGGAAATATAAAAATAAAACTTTTAGACCACTCTTATTTCCTGACCCTGAAAAACACCCAAACAATGCAAGACCTTATCATACTTCACTTCCTGGTTTTTTAAACACTATAACGCCTATAAGTGACATAAAAACCAGACAAGATGTAATACTTATTGAAGATGCAAGCTGGATTAATATAGGTAAAGAATATGCTGGGATTTCGGTTGAATAACTTTATACGTATATGTATCGTCATATCTGTTTTAATTGTCTGTGTTCTTTTTTTTATTGCTTCATTAGCAAATGTCAATCTGTCATATACAAAAAGAAATTTCATCTATTATCATGCGCTTACCTTTGATGAAATTAAAGGTATACCATTAATTTCAGATGATTACATCATATATTATGACTCTCCTGATGGTTCACAGACAATGACTAACGAAATTGTTTTTTCAAATGTAAACTTAAGTCGTAAAAAAGAGTTAATAGAGTATGTTGAAAGTATGGGCTTTAAAAAATATTTTGATAAATATTGGAACGAAGAGCGCTGGGGAAAAGATAATGTGCGAATAAGTATAAAACAAAATGATACCAAACGTATCATTTTGTTTTTGGTTGAGATAAATTAAAATACATTATCTTCTCTTATACTGTAACCTGACGTTCCTGCAGTATGGTGCGTCCAAGTTATGCTATCATATGAAATAGTTATACTTTCATATGGTTGCATATCATTATGATTTAGTGAATTGGGATAGTGTACAGATATATTTTTTATGGTTGCGTTTGTTAATTTTATAGAATAAAACTTTTCTAGTCCACCTGACGAACTGTTCCTGTATATATCAATTTCACAATGTAAGTTTTCATTATCTGATATAGCCACTCCTAATAGCGGGGATGACTTATCAATTGGTTTTGTTATTGTTATTGGATGATGATTTACATTTTGATCTCTACTTACATCATGATCTACAGAATAAACTAATATCTTATCTTTATGCTCCTCTTGATATTTATTACCTATTGAATCATATGTTGAGCATCCTGCGGATATGAGACCTTGTTTTTTACCATTTACAGTTATATAAATAATATTAGCCATTATTTTTATCCTGAATATATTGTTGGGGAAACAAAAAATACAAAATAACTTATTGTTTTGTCAATAATGTTTTTTAATTTAATATAATTATATATGGCGAATCCGACTAATAATTCGAATTTTTCAGAAAGGTGGTCAGTTGCTATAATTGGCATCTTTCCATCGCGTAATCACTTAAGCGAAGCCCATCAACTGTTAGTCAAAATACATGATGGGTTTCGGATGAAATATTAATATAATACTAATGTAGTACTAATGTAGTACTAAGCTGGGCAGATGTGTTCCCAGCTTTACTATCAAAAATTATATATTCAATATTTTTCAATATACAGCCAACAATACAGCGACTTAAAAGATAACAATATGTTATTTCAGCTCATTGTATTGCAATGCTAAATTATCCAGAAAATCTAACTGTCCATTTATCAGGCTGGTTAAACCTTTCTGGTTAACTTCGTTGCCGGATAATTGGTATAATTGACTGGCGAATGAACCCCACGCCTGTTCCAGTTTGACTGCCTCTGACAGCATAATGGTACGTTCTGAGTCGATTTGCACCACATCTTTTAAGCCAGAAAACCGCAGCTCCGTTTCCCGCAATTTGTTTTTTATCAAATCAGTCTCATTGATTACCTGATCAATTTCATCGCTCAGTTTCATTCTGGCATCAGCTAAATCAATATATTTCAATCCTTCAGAAATTTTGTCCAATATTTTTCTGGCTATCTCAGCACATTGCTTAATAGCCTGTTTGATCGCTTCTTTCTTAGGTTGAGTTAAATCTAAACTATCAATATCACTGGCGCTAGGAATAAAATCCTTAAACATATCTGCAATATTATTTGCGCGAATAACATCCTGACTTTCGATGATCTTATCCCGATCGGCAACAAGTTTATTTCTCTTTTCTGTTTTCTGTTCGATATCACTTTGCAATTCAGTTTTCTGCGATTCAATTTGCGTCAGAAGATCTTGTAAACGCTCTGCAATCACCATCTTTCTGATATCACTAATTTTTCCGCTCACCTGACTGGTTCTGCTACTGAAATTAATAATCACCTGATCAATATCTTTTGATAATTTCTGGATCAGTTGATCACGCTCTTCCAGAAAAGCATTGCGATCATCTTCATCCAAAGTAGGATCAGCCAAACCCTCATCAATTTGCAGAATCGTTTTGAAGATATCTCCCGCAGCAAATTGGCTGAGTATTGGTTTTAATTGTGAGACAGAATCACGTACCAATTCATTGAGCTCACGGCTATAGAGTCTGACTCTTTCTACTTTTTCCCCGATAATTGCAATGCCGGATGTTTGTCGTTCAACCAAAATCCAAATAGTGTTTACTGCCTGATTCAGCGATTTTATATTAACTTCCGGATACAGAGTTTCTATTTTTGAGATGATATTCCCAGACATTTTAATATCCTTTTTTATCTTATAAATTATTTTAAAATTTAATTAGCTATAGAGTTTTCTATATTCAGCCAGTGCTTCATCAAAAGTTTTAACTAATTGGGCGGCAGAGCCTTGAACATCTTTCCAGGGACTAATAACTTGCCTAAATGTTGCCACGAAAGAGGTCAATTTTAATGCATCATTAATTTCGGCAAATTTATCTTTAGAAGTGGTAATTTGCGTTAGCATAGTACTCCACATGAAATCCAAGTGGCTGAGGGCAACTTCCGCATCCAGCATAGAAGTATGGATACCATAAAAATTTAAGGACAGATTTTGAATCGCAGTCTGCAATGCACTTTTATCTTTAACCTGAGCTTGCAATTCTTTCACTTCATCAATCAGGTTATTTTTCTGTTTACGTGCTTTTTCTGCTTTGTCACCAAAAATACCGCCGGTAATCGCCCAGCCGATAATTCCACCGGCCATACCCGAAAATGCCAGTCCGACGTATTTATCGTAATCTTTTTTGAGTTGCTCAATCTCTTCATTTTTCTTATCAATTTTGTCTTGCAAATCGTTGATGGTGCGAGAAAGATTATTCTCATCCATCAGTTTTTTCTTACTATTAACTTGTGGCTGCAATCCCTGAGCAATCTTGCCATCCGATAATTCACCACCAATCAATTTCAGCTTAAAGTCAGATACCGCAGTTCTTACCTGTAAAGTATTCTCCTGCTGTTTTTTAATATCGCTCTTCATGCTTTCGATAATGTTTCCCAACTCGACCGCTATCTCTTTATCATCATTGGTATAAGTTATTTGAGCCAGTTGTTTATCTGTCAATTCACCTAATTTTGTCTTTACACGTTCAATAATCGGCATTTGATCAATGACACTGATTATTTCATTTCCCGTTAAATTAATTTGCCTTCCGGCATTTTCCAGATCAATACTCTGCTGTTGAACCTTACTTTCCACACCACTCCAACTGAGTGCATGGTCATGAACATCTTTAAATAAGGTAGTAATATTTTCGGGTTTTAAACCCTCAATATCAATATCCTTGTAACCAATATATCCTTTTACGCCTTCCAAAGTAGAAGGAAGCTCTAAGCTATGTTTAACATATAATTTGATATTAATGAGGTCATCTTTAGTAAAGATCCCACCCGGACGAGCAGCGCCTTCAACTTGACTGGTTAATATCTTTAAGGTCACAGCGGGAACTTCTGATACAGGTATATTGTTTTCTGTCAAAGATTGATTTGATGACATATTGTTCTCCATTAATGTTGATGTCTTAGTTTTAAAACAATATAACTTTGCCTTTTCCCTTCTGAAAACACTTTTATTTTAATACGCTGCAAATACTAATAATTACGTTATTTTTATATAAGAGGAAAATATTTTATCCATAAAAACATTTATAATTAATTATATTATTTATTTTGATTTTATTATCAGAGCATATTGACACAAGTAAAATTAAACCAACTTATTATTAGTTAGTTTATCAGGAGAGATATCTGGATTGAGTTTGAGTATTAATATTTATTAGATACCCATTAAACAGAGCCTAATGAGATAGGCTCTAACAATGTCTACTATACTATGATTTCACTATGTTTCTGGGAATTGATGCCCTTGCCGCCTCACCAAAACTTAAAATCCACTGAGGCTATAATCACTGCTATCTGAGGGATTGGGCTAATAATATTTGCATTCAATCAGTACATCACGAAACTTATCAAAATTAGTTATTTTATCCAACATACTAATAAAATTATCGTGGTTGAAAACATTTAATAATGCATCATAGCTCTCCGCAAAACACGTTCTGTCTATCCGATTTATTGCGATTAAAAATACGACGTGGACACGTTCATCTTTTCCCCAGCGTATACCTTTTGGGCTGATAGCGACAGCAATACAGGTTTTCACTGCATCCATCCGTACCGAATGCGGTAACGCCAAAGCACCGAATGCCGTCGATGATGCACTCTCACGCTCATGCACATAGTTGATAAAATCAGACTCAATATACCCCTTAGCAAACATTTTCTGGCAAAGTAGTTCAATCACGTCATCTCTGTTACGAAACTCAGGATTAAATAGAAAAAGCTCCGGTTCAAAGAATAAATCAAAATTTAGTTTCAACGTTTCCCGTTTTCTATTTGCGTTAGCCAAATCAATTTGGTTGATCAATTCAGAATATTTATCCCGCAAGTGAAAAGGAGAAATATAAACCGTTTCATAATATCGTTCTGGAGAGAATTTGATTGTTGTAATCAATAAATCGAATATCATGCTCTTCAATTCAGAAGGCTGGGATATGACCTTAATGATATTGATTTCATTACCAAAATCACGTAATAACTCGTGATGGATCTTATTTTCAATTCCACGATAACCGGGACATAAAAGCACCGCCCGGACTTTACTGTCATTCCTTTTTTGTCGTTCAAACTCAGCACCAACATGCAATGCAATAAACGAAATTTCATCTTCATTCAATTTTTTGTGAAAAAACTTATTCAATTTCAAAGAAATAAAGATGGCAATATCAAAAATAATCCGACATTCATTTTTAATCGTCTCCAACATTGGATTTTTAGTATAGATATTATGTGCCAATCTTTTTTGTAATCCCAATAGATGCAAGGCCAGAAAAGAGATAAAATCATCGGAAGTTAAATTTATTACATAATGTTCTTTCACGGACTCTGCAATACGCCGAGTAAATTGATAAAGTTCAGTTCCGACTACATCAATGAATTCACGATCTACTTGATTAAAATTCGCATTGGTTTTCAGGAAGAGATAGCAAGAATTTCTTTCATTTTCAGGAATAATCATTCCCAAACTATGCTCAACCTTGTGACATAGCTCATCTGAAATCGATTTCAGATCATTATTTTTGATATGAAATGTCTGATTTTCCAGATGTCTGCCTTTTTTTAACCGCTCAATCAGTATCATAAAATGTAAAATAAGATTGGTATATGAAAAATCATTAAGATAAAGATCCCATTTACCAAATACATTTTTTATTATTTTTGATATTTCTTTAATCTGTTTTATATCAAATATTTTTTCTAATGATTTTAAATCAATGAAATGATATTCAGATTGTTCAAAAATAGCATAATAAAGCAATTTTCTTAAGTCATGTTCAGAACCCAATATTTCAATGTGACTATTTTTACATAAAAATCTCACATTGAATCTTTGGAATGACGAGTTCATTTTATATATCAATGCCCTTAAGGTAGAATCACTGATGCATAAATCATTGCTGAGATCATAAATATTACTGCTTCTCTTAAATAATAAGATGGTCTTGATAACAAAATTCGCTCTCTCTTGATAGGTTTGAGGATGCATATTTAATTGATCATTTATTTTTTTATCTATGTTACGCGATAAAAAGTATCCTTTACGACTGGAAGTAATAATTTTACTCTCATAAATACTATTAATTTCTATAACATAGTTCTTTATAGACCTGATTGAGACTTTTAAAATCTGAGATAATCTTAACGCTGAAATTGGCGTGTTCTGAGTAAGTAAGTAATCTAATAATTCTTTTTTCTTAGGACTTAGCATAACAATACCCATCAAGTTTAAAATAACTGGTTCATGTTATTCATCATACTTAGATTTAAAAAATTAAAAATTGCCCCCAGTGAGTGCAAATATTTATTTGAATATAACAAAAAAATAACAGAGAGTAATCTCAATATTCAAAAACAAAAAATTACCAATTGAGTAAAAAATAATTAAATAACAAGGTAATCACATGAGAGAAATATTTATTATGTTATGTTGTGGTGCCGGTATTTCCAGTGGAATGCTGGCAACCAGAACCCGGAGTGCAGCGAAAGATCAGTCAATTCCTATCACTGTTGAGGCCAGAAGTGAAAGCGAAGTTGCCGAATATTTTTCCGTTATTGATATTCTCTTTCTTGGACCTCACTATGCTTCCCAACAAAAAGAATTCCAGAGAAATGCGGATCGTTATCATATTCCTGTCGTTGTCGTACCACAAGATATCTACGGCAGGTTGGATGGAGCAGCATTATTGAAATTAGCCATAAATACTTTAAAAAACTAACTTAACCATAAAAATTAACCTCACCAGGGAATTTTCAAGAAAAATAATAAAGAGAGATGCGAAATGAAAGCATTTATGTCGTGGTTAGCTGATTCGTTTGCACCTGCTATGCAAAATTTTACCAGACGGCCGTGGGTTGCGGCTATTTCTGGTGCTATGCAAAAAAACATTCCTTTTATTTTAGCCGGTTCACTTATCTTTTTTTATAATGTATTTCGTTCTTATTTTTCATTCTTGCCTGATCTGGGAAAAATCGCCAATTATTCGTTCGGCATGCTCGGCCTGATTACCGCCTTTATGATTGCCAATCAGATGATGGAGAAACTTCACCATTTTCGGTATACGTTAATCGCCGGACTAACTTCGATTTGTATCTACATGATGTTCATCAAGCCGGAGTTTATTGATGGCAATATGATAGTTAGCTTTGATCGTTTTGGCCCAGCCGGAATTTTATTAGGTATTGTCACAGGTTTATTTGTTTCTTATCTCTTTCATCTATATACAAAAACAGGGTTTCTGAAAGAAAGTTCCCTGCCTGACTTTGTTGTTGGCTGGATACATTCGATTATCCCTATTCTTATTTCAATTGGGGCCGGAACATTATTGGTTTTCACCTTTGATATCGATGTTTTTTCCAGATTGTTGTCATTATTTTCTCCCATAGCCGCATTCGGGCAAACTTTGCCGGGTTTTATCCTTATGGCGCTAATTCCTGCTATAGCAATGTCTATGGGTATTTCTGTCTGGACGTTTACCGGCTTGCAAATGCCGATCTTTATGCTTGGGATCTCTGCCAATATTACTCAGGTTGCTGCCGGACAGCTCCCGACGAATATTGTGACTTACGAAACCATGTACACCGCCGCTTTAATCACGATGGGAGGCACCGGCGCGACACTTGCCCTGAATCTTTTAATGTTGTTTTCAAGATCCAAAGAACTGAAAACAACAGGCTATATCTGCATCGGCCCGTCTTTTTTCAATATCAACGAACCGCTGGTGTTTGGTACGCCAATTGTCCTCAATCCGCTGCTGATGTTGCCAATGTGGATCAACGCAATTACCAGTCCAATTATCGTATGGATCTTCATGCGTTCAGATTGGCTGAATATCCCTGCAAAAATGATCCAGGTTGGTCAGATACCCGCTCCGTTCTCCAGTGTCATCATTACTGAAGACTGGCGAGCCATCATTTGCTATTTGTTACTTATGGCTATTTTCCTCATCACCTGGTATCCCTTCTTTAAAGTCTACGAAAAAAGACGTATTGAGGAAGAAAACAACAATATCCCACGAACAGAATCAAATTCAATCGCTTAATTTAAACGCCTAATTCGATCAATGAGCGCCTATCTCATCAGATATTTATCAATGAGATAATTTATTAACTTCATAAGGTAATTTTAGATGAATCATGAGGAAGATATTTTAATACCTGTTGCTCTGGAGATTATTCTCAATGCTGGTAATGCCAGAGAAAAAAGCGAGGAGGCTATTAAATATGCCCAATCCGGCGATTTTAAAAATGCGCATTTATATCTGGATAAAGCCAGAGAAATGATGTTATCCGCCCATCACGCCCAAACCGAGGTTATTCAAAAAGAGACGAAACCGGAGAGGTTTAATTTAAATCTATTGTTTATTCATGCCCAAGATACATTAATGACTATACGCAGTGAACTTAATCTCAGGAGAGAAATGATTTTTCTATATGAGTTTATTCACAGCCGGGTCATTAATAGAAACAAATAAAGGAACATATCATAATGAGAAATGACAATTTATTCCCTGATGATTTTCTGTGGGGAGCATCAACCAGTGCTTATCAGGTTGAAGGCGCTGCGGAAGAAGATGGAAAAAAGCTATCACAACAAGATATTCTGAATAATAATCCGGGCTTCGCTGATACTCATGTTACCAGCGATCATTATCATCGCTATAAAGAAGATATTGCGTTAATGAAAGAACTTGGATTGAAATCTTATCGTTTCTCCATTGCGTGGTCGCGTATTTTTCCAGAAGGTGCCGGGATAGCCAACGATAAGGGAGTGCAGTTTTACCATAATCTTATCGATGAATTATTGAAAAATGGAATAACGCCTATCCCTACACTTTATCATTATGATATGCCAATGGCGCTGATTGAAAAGTATCAAGGCTGGATCAATCGACAAAGCGTGGCAGATTTTGCCTATTATGCGAAATTTGTGATTAAAGAATATGGTAAGAAAGTCAGATATTGGCTAACCATCAATGAGCAAAGTATTATTGTGCAATTCTGGACGAAAAAATGTTTTATTCCAGAACAGTATCTTCATGATGAACAGATCAAATATCAGATTAATCATCATATGAACCTTGCTCATGCCATTGCCTGTAAGCTGGTTCATCAGTGGGTTCCCAATGGTTTGGTGGGTGCCGCACTGGGGTATTCCGCTATTTATCCGCTTACCAGTAAACCAGAAGATAATTTAGCGGCTCAGAATGCCAATGATCTGCGCAATTATTATTTTACGGACATCTATTTAAAAGGGCACTATAACCAATCCGCATTAATCTACCTTCAAAATCATGGTCTGGCACCGAGTATTGAAGCGGGTGATATGGACTTAATCAAGGAAGGCTATTCTGATTTTCTGGCAATTAATTATTATTGCAGTCATGCCGCAGCAGCAGTACCGAAAAATGTACCACGAAGGATGGACGGATTTAATCCAACCGGTGTTAAAGGGCAGATAGACGGACATGAAATTCAACCGGATTTTTATCAGATCCATAAAAACCCACACCTTGATACGACTGACTGGGATTGGACGATAGATCCTATTGGGTTGGAATATCTCTTACGTGATTTACATACCCGTTATCAGAAACCACTGATGATCACGGAAAATGGTTTTGGTGCCGATGATTATTTAGAGTCAGATAAGGCTATTCATGATGAGTATCGCATTAGCTATATTGAGCAGCACCTAAATGCCATTAAGAGAGCCATGAATTATGGCGTTGAAGTTCTTTCTTATAATCCGTGGAGTTTTATTGATGTGCTTTCCACCAGCAATGGCTACAAGAAAAGATATGGTTTTGTCTATGTCAATCGTACCGATGACGAGATAAAAGACCTCGCCCGTTATAAAAAAGATTCGTTTTATTGGTATCAAAATGTGATTCAGACACGAGGCGGTTCATTAACGAAACCATAATCTTATTTTTTATTGGCAGGTAAAATTGATGATTGAATATTCGATGATTGTTACTGCACCTTCAGGACTACATACAAGACCTTGCGCTCAACTTTGTCATTTTGCCAAAAATTATAGCGGTCAGATTGAAATGGCCAGAGGTGATAAAAGTGCCAACTTGAAAAGTATGTTTAAGTTAATGTCGATGGGAATCAAAAATGGTATGGAAGTCACTATTCGGGTCGAAGGGGAAAATGAAAAGGAGATCGCACAATCAGTCGCCGAACTTATCCGTAATATAAGGGACTGAATGGTATACCTAATGGATTTTAAGATGCAGCGACTCTATATACCCGATGCTCTGCCTTGTTATTAATAAGGAGTATTTTGTGATTTCTTTCGACGAAATGGAGCATATTGCACATCAATTAATATCCCCGACACAACTCAATAAGTACATTAAATATGGTCATGTTGGTGCGGTTATTCTGAGTGAATCCGGCCATATTTATACAGGTATTAACATTGATACAGCCTGTTCTATGGGATTCTGTGCAGAACATGGTGCAATTGCCGAGATGATCAAGCAAGGTGAAACACGGGTAGCCAGAATCATTGCCGTTAATCGGCATGGCAATATTATTCCTCCTTGTGGCCGCTGTCGGGAGTTGATCAGCCAGATAAATCCAGAAAATACTCATGCAGAGGTGAAAGTAACAAAAGAAAAGATTTTACCACTTAGTGTATTACTGCCTTTTGACTGGAAGGATTAACACGACTATTTATATAAGAATCCAAGTTTATATAAGAATCCAAGTTATATAAAAATATCTATTATCAGGATATTAAACTGCCCGATTTAGCCTTTCGGGCAGTTTAGATCCTCAGACACCCATGAGACTTATAGTCTCAGTAGGCGTTTATTGAGCGGCAACAGATTCCATTCCCACCAGACCAACTTTGAGGTATCCCGCTTTACGCAGAGAATCCATCACACTCATCAACGTTTCATAATCCACAGTTTTATCTGCCTGGAAGAAAATCGTGGTGTCTTTGTTGGATTGTGTTGTTTGATCCAATACCGAGGATAAGATATTACGATCAACCAATTCATCACCCACATAGAGCTGATGATCCGCTTTCACGGTCAGGAATACAGGTTTTTCTGGCCGTGGTTGCGGTTTAGCGGTTGATGCTGGCAGATCAACTTTGATATCCACCGTTGCCAATGGCGCTGCTACCATGAAAATAATCAGCAGCACCAACATCACGTCGATAAATGGCGTGACGTTGATTTCATGCAACTCACCGCTATCGTCCAAATCTTCATTAAGACGTATTGCCATAATTTATTACCTTGCTTCTGCTTTTTCTGCTGTGCTGTCAGCCAGATCAAGATCACGCCCCAGCAACAAAATTGCCTGAGCCGCCATATCTCCAACTTGCCCACGGTATGAGGAAATGACACGAGCGAAGACGTTATAAATCACTACCGCAGGGATCGCAGCCACCAGACCCAATGCTGTTGCCAACAATGCTTCTGCGATACCCGGAGCAACAACCGCCAGATTGGTGGTTTGCGAATGGGCGATACCGATGAAGCTGTTCATGATCCCCCAGACTGTCCCGAACAGACCCACAAATGGGGAAATTGCACCAATCGTCGCCAGATAGCCGTTTCCGCGTCCCATATGACGACTGATTCCAGCCACCGCGCGTTCCATACGGAATGAAGTACGCTCTTTGGTGCCAGCCTTGTCCGTGCTTTCAGCAGACAGGGCACGTTCTGACAGTGCTTCGCTCAACAGAGAGCGACTGATACTCTTCTTACCAAAATCAGCAGCAATTTTTGTCGCTGCATCCAGATTGGCTACACCCACTAACGCCAATTGTTCTTTACGTAGGCGGCGGCGAGCTGCGAACAATTCAATGCCTTTGGAGAAAAACAGCGACCATGTGATAACTGAAGCTATTACTAATCCCACCATGACGGTTTTTACTACCACATCCGCATTCTGATACATGCCCCAAACGGACAGATCTGTGGCAAAACCACCGGACGCGTTTTCAGAATCTTCAACAACCATTTCGGTTGTCACGTTTTCTGTGACCACAGTTTCTGCACTATCAGGGGCTGTGGCTTGCGTTTCAGTGGTTGCTGGTGCATCCGTTTTCTGGGCATCAATTGCCTGGGTATCAGTTTTTTGCTCAGACACTTGTGGAGCTGTGGAAGATTCTGGTGTGGCCGGAGCGGCTACCTGAGCAGCAGCCTGATTTTCTGGCGCCGCAGCCGTTGGTGCTGGCACTGTATCAGCCCACGCTGAACTTGTTAATCCGAGTGCCAATAGAATAGAAGCTGTCAAATTACGCATCAGTTAGCCTTACTCTCTTTCTTATAGATTCTGTTACTTAGCAGTGAATCGTGTTTACTCATCTTGCTAATCCTAATATGACCAAAGTCATGCTTCTTGCTTCTTACCTCTTGTTTTCTTACCTCAAAAACGCAAGAGGAAAAAGTCCGCTGCAAATGATATCAGACATTGCGCGATTTGATAGTAATTATCATTACTATTTGATAAAAAAGTGCCAATAAAAAGATGCAGGGTAATTCTGCACTTCCGTTAACATATCCTGTACGGTTATCAACGGCCCATCTTGAATTTTCGTCAAGTTGTTCAAATCCTTTTGGCAAAGCTAACCCAAATCTTTTAACTTTCTAATCATTATTAGAACAAATTTACTTGGACATTAGTCAGTAAGCTAAAAATTACATTGAGGGTGTGGTGCCATGACAGAAAAAAAAGTAGAAACTTTATTAGTCAGTACAGGAAGGCAAAAAAAATATACGCAAGGTTCTGTTAATCCTCTTATTCAACGCACATCATCTATCATTTTCGATACGGTTGAAGATCTGCAACATGCCTTGAAAAATTGTGCCAACGGCGAATTATTTTATGGGCGACGTGGCACATTAACGCATTTCGCCTTTCAGGAAGCGATGACCGAACTTGAAGGCGGGGCAGGCTGTTCACTGTATCCTTCCGGTGCAGCAGCGATCACCCATTCGATTCTCGCCTTTGTGGAAACTGGCGATCATATTCTGCTGGCAGGAGCGGCTTACGAACCAACACAAGATTTTTGCAATAAGTTCCTGAAAAAAATGGGGGTTTCCGCCGATTATTTTGACCCGATGATCGGTGACGGCATTGCTGCTCTGATTCAGCCAAATACCAAAGTTGTCTTTCTCGAATCACCCGGTTCCCTGACAATGGAAGTACAAGATGTACCCGCCATTGTGCGCGCTGTCCGTCAGGTTAATCCTGACATTGTGATTATTATCGATAATACATGGGCGGCGGGCATTCTGTTTAAGGCACTGGAATTTGGTATCGATGTTTCCGTTCAGTCTGCCACGAAATATATCATCGGTCACTCGGATGGAATGCTGGGAACGGCAGTTGCCAATGCGCGCTGTTGGAATCAACTCAGGGAGCGTTCGTATCTGCTGGGACAGATAGCCGATCCTGATACGGTGTATATGGCAAATAGAGGTCTGCGCACACTGTCTGTCCGCTTAAAGCATCATGAAGAAAGCAGTATCAGGATCGCCAAGTGGCTCGCAGAACAACCCGAAGTGGCCGAAGTTTATCATCCGGCTTTACCTTCTTGTCCCGGTCATGATTATTTTCAGCGCGACTTCACTGGCTCTAGCGGGCTGTTTTCGTTTCTCCTGAACACCCGGCTTACTGCCGAACAATTAGCTGATTATCTTGATAATCTTAGCCATTTTAAAATGGCGTTTTCATGGGGAGGATTTGAATCTTTGATTTTGGGTATTCAGCCAGAAATACTCAAACTGATACGTCAATATGATGCAACGCAGAAAACCGGTACTTTGTTCCGGCTCCATATTGGATTGGAAAACCCGCAGGATTTGATTGATGATCTGGCTAACGGCTTTGCGCGCCTTGCGATGCGTTAACCCCAATCAAACCTCCATGTGGGATCAAATCAAATCCCTATCCTCTCATTTTGCGGTACACTCTGGTTGCTAATTAGTTTACTCGCAAAAATCACAGGATAAACAATGGAAACGTTAAGCGAGATCATGTATGCGCTTTGGCATCATGATTTTAACCAACTCGCCAATCCCGATATCATCTGGATTATTTATGGTGTCCTCTTTGCCACCATCGTGCTGGAAAATGGATTATTGCCAGCAGCCTTTTTACCCGGAGATACTCTACTCGTGCTTTCTGGTGCCTTGATTGCCAAAGGTGTCATGAGTTTCATTCCTACGGTACTCCTACTGACTATCGCAGCCAGTCTGGGATCTTGGCTGGGATATTCGCAGGGACGCTGGCTGGGCCACACCCACATTGTCAAAAACTGGCTAGCCCAGCTTCCCCTGCAATACCGCCAACGTGCCAATCTATTATTCGCCAAGCATGGCCTATCTGCCCTGCTTATCGGACGATTTTTAGCATTTGTCCGTACTCTCCTGCCAACATTTGCCGGTATTTCTGGCCTAAATACTAAACGCTTTCAATTTTTTAACTGGTTAAGTGGCTTTTTATGGGTCATTATTGTCGTAGGTTTTGGCTATATCTTGAATCAGATCCCTTTCGTCAAGGCTCATCAAGATTTGGTCATGGATATTTTGGTTATCCTGCCCGTTATTCTGTTAATCAGTGGGCTATCCGCTTCTTTACTGATGTACTGGCGTCACAAGAAAATATCTTCAAAGAAAAGCAAGTGAATAAATATACTTGCCGTTTTAAATAATAAGAGTCCATTCCAACAGACGCCGTTACCACCAATCGTTTGAGCACAGCCAAATGTAATATGCTGAATAACTTCTTCTGAATGGAATGGACTGCCTGATTAATAAATTTTTACATATAATACTCGCTAAAGATTACAGAGATAAAAACTTACATAATTCTGTTAGTAAAAGGTCAGTTATTCTTATGCAAAACTTTACTCTACATACACCGACAAAAATTATTTTTGGTAAAGGACAAATTGCCCGATTGAGTAATGAAATCCCTACCGATATATCATATGGACAGCCACTCAGGCACTGAACGGGATTTTAGGTGCGGGCGTACCTCAGGATTGGGCAACGCATATACTGGGACATCAATTAACAGCCTTTCACGGTTTAGATCATGCCCAGACAATCGCGATTATTTTGCCTAATCTTTTGCAGGAAAAACGCGAGGAGAAACGCGATAAGCTCCTGCAATATGCTGAACGTGTTTGGAATTTCACGGAGCATTCCGAAGAAGAACGGATTAGCAAAGCTATCCACGCCACCCGCCAGTTTTTTGAAAGTCTGGGTGTGAAAACCCGTCTTTCTGACTATCAGCTTGATGGCAGTTCTATTCCCGCCATGATCAAGAAATTAGAACAGCAAGGTTTGGTTGCTATCGGTGAACACCAAAGTATTACGCTTGATATCAGTAAGCGAATTTATGAGGCGTCCATTTGAAATTCCAAACCTGAAGGAGGTAAGAATGGGTCAGCAAACAATTATTAAACTCGTTGATGAGAATCACATGCCGCAATTGGGGCTTGGGGTTTGGAAGGCGAGTAATGAGCAGGTTGTTGAGGCTGTTCACACTGCATTAGAGGTCGGTTATCGTTCCATTGATACGGCAGCTGTCTTCCATAACGAGGAAGGTGTAGGAAAGGCCTTAAAAGAAAGTGATATTCCACGCGAAGAAATTTTCGTTACCACCAAACTTTGGAATGATCGCCATTTGGATGCCAGTGCTGCATTACAGGAAAGTTTGGACAAACTACAGCTGGATTATGTTGATCTCTATCTTATTCAGTGGCCTGTTCCTGAGCAGGATCATTACGTTGAGGCATGGAGACAGCTTATTGAACTGAAAGATGCCGGACTGATCCGCAGTATTGGTGTTTGTAATTTTCACATCGAGCACTTACAGAAAGTGATGCTGGAAACCGGCGTAGTTCCCGCTATCAACCAGATTGAACTGCATCCCCTGCTGCAACAGCGACAACTTCACTCATGGAATGCAACGCATCATATTACGACTGAATCCTGGAGTCCGTTATCGCGGGGTGGAAAAGGCGTGTTTAACTCCCCATTAGTTGAACAACTCGCAATTAAACACGGAAAAACTCCGGCGCAAATTGTAATTCGCTGGCACCTTGAATGTGGCATGATTGCCATTCCTAAATCCGTTACCCCTTCCCGGATTAAAGAAAATTTTGATGTATTCGATTTCAGATTGGAAAAAGAAGATCTCACCGCCATGTCCGGACTGGATATTGGTAAGCGGATAGGGCCAAACCCTGACACTTACAATCAGCTTTAACGCAATAAAATTTAATGTAAATTTGCATCATCAATTTTGAAAAATATTTGAATTTACAATCCACTCTACGGCAGACCTGAATTCTGTGTTTTTAACGGGGTTCAGGTCATGATTTTCGGTTCGATAATCACTTCAATAAAACACTATAATTCATTAATTAAATCGAGAAATTTAATAATAACCATGTTTATCATTTATGTATTATTTATGGTATAGACTTATTTCACTATGCTAAAGAATAGGTATATTAAATAGATAACCGGATAAATGAATCATTAGACCGAAAATAGATATATCTATCTTTATTCAAAACTCAAACTAAAATTAAGGAATTTATAATGATTTATATAGTTATTTCTTTATTGATGCTTATCCCTTTTTTCTTTGTCTTAAAGTGGCTTTTGTTATCACACCTGATCCATCACAATGCGGCAGGTATTATATTCGCAATAATAGCTATTGCCTTTCATATGTATATCTTCCGCTTCGACCAGATCCCGGTTGTGCATATCGCTATGCCCCATAAACCCATTGTGTTTTATGGAGCAATTGTGATCGCACTTCTGCACAGCGTAATCTATTCCGTTTGCTTCAAACGATATTATAGAAAAACAATTGATGAAGAGATCTAAGCGTCATTACCTTTATTTTCAGCTTCATCAGAAGATTTGGTATTTGCCGTCAAAAGATAAGGGGATTGTTGCCAGCGGCTCGGGGTCAGTTGTAATAAGTTATGGGCCAGAACAAAGCCGATTGCCAAAGACAGCAGGAGCATGATCCTGAGTAGATTCGTAGTATTATCAACCTGCTTGGCTTCTGTTGCCAATCTGTGAGTATCCAGTGTCAGACGCAGAAAACCTTTTGGGGAATTTTCCCCCGGTATGGGGACAACAATTTGTTGGTTGAAGTAACTACCGGATTTTTTGCCCTCTAATGCCAGCCGTTCACGAACAGGGATAGGCTCTCCGCTCCGTGCGATTTGTGTTCCGTTAGCCAGATAAACACTGGCATCCAGAATCCGGCTCTTGCTGGTCAGATAATCCAAGTTGGCGACAATCTTTTTATTATTAAGATCTTTGCTACCATTCTCCATATAATCAGACAAACTGAATGCAACCTGTTTTGCCAATGTTTTCGCCAGATCCTCAAACTGATCCGTATGGGCTTGTTGTTGAGAACGGCTGAAATAGGAAACACCCTGCATCAGCAGTACCAATAATGCGATACATATTAAAATAATTGCCGTCTTATGCAGTCGAAATTTTAGCTTTGCTTTTATCATCGTTATCCCATCCCATGCTTTGAAAGCACATGTTGCCAGATGCGGTATTGATAGGATAGTTTGGAAAGCATTTTTTGCCTGCCAAAATTACATGAAATTACAGGAGTCAAGGTTCATGTCCAATAATCTGGCGTATCGTTACTTACCGGATGAAATCCATAAATGGCCGGGATTACCGTTATCTCTCAGTGGTGATGAAGTCATGCCACTGGATTACCGCGCTGGAGACAGTGGCTGGTTACTTTACGGACGTGGCTTGGATAAACAACGCATCAGCGGTTTTCAGCATCGACTTGGAGCTGCTATTGTGGTGGTGTCTTCATGGCGCATTGATGATTATCAGGTTGTCCGTATCGCCGGCAGCCTTTCTCCCCGCGTTAAAAAACTGGCTGACGAATGTCGTCTGGATGTTGTTCCATTGGGGCAGATCCCACGCCTGCGCTCACCCGGTCTGTTAGTGATGGATATGGATTCAACCGCTATCCAGATCGAGTGCATTGATGAGATCGCCCGTCTGGCGGGAGTTGGCGATAAAGTAGCCGAAATCACAGAGCGGGCAATGCAGGGAGAACTCGATTTTTCAGAAAGCCTGCGTGAACGGGTCGCACAGCTGAAAGGGGCTGATGCTTCAATCTTGCAGCAGGTGATGGAAACTCTTCCTTTGATGCCGGGATTAACCAGCCTTGTCCGAAAATTACAATCATTGGATTGGCGTATCGCGATTGCTTCCGGTGGTTTCACTTTCTTTGCCGATAATCTTCGCCAACAGTTACGCCTGTTTGCTGCCGTTGCCAATCAACTTGAAATAAAAAATGGCAAACTGACTGGTAAGGTCAAAGGGCCGATTGTCGATGCTAAATACAAGGCAACTACGCTGATAAGACTGGCCAGAGAACTGAATATCCCACTGAGCCAAACCATCGCCATCGGAGATGGGGCCAATGATTTGAAAATGATCCGCAAGGCCGGATTAGGAATTGCCTATCATGCCAAGCCAAAAGTGTATGCACAGGCGAAAGTTTCTATTCGTCATGCAGATTTGATGGGCGTTTTATGTGTTTTAAGCGGTGGCCTGAAACACGAAGAGCGTTAAAGCAAGCAGACAAAAGTCATCATATTGAGGAAGTACAGAGTGGCAAAAGCAGCAAAACGGGCATTTGTCTGTAACGAATGTGGCGCGGATTATCCCCGCTGGCAAGGGCAATGTACCGCATGCCACGCATGGAATACCATTACTGAAGTGCGCCTGGCGGCAGCTTCATCCTCCCGCAATGAACGTTTCAGCGGCTATGCCGGGGATGCGAATGTCAGTAAGGTGCAAAAACTCTCAGATATCAATCTGGAAGAATTGCCTCGTTTTTCAACCGGATTTAAAGAGTTCGACCGGGTTCTCGGCGGCGGCGTGGTTCCCGGTAGTGCAATTTTGATTGGCGGTAATCCCGGCGCAGGGAAAAGTACCCTGCTTTTACAAACCATGTGCCAATTGTCGACACAGATGAAAACCCTGTATGTAACAGGGGAAGAGTCATTGCAGCAAGTCGCGATGCGGGCGCACCGTCTGGGCTTGCCGACAGATCAATTGAACATGCTGTCAGAAACCAGCATTGAGCAGATTTGCCTGATTGCAGAGCAAGAACAGCCGAAACTGATGGTCATTGACTCCATTCAGGTCATGCACATGGCTGATATTCAATCCTCGCCGGGCAGCGTTGCACAAGTCAGGGAAACCGCAGCCTACCTGACTCGCTTTGCCAAAACTCGCGGCGTTGCCATTATCATGGTGGGTCATGTAACAAAGGATGGTTCTTTGGCTGGTCCGAAAGTGCTCGAACACTGCATAGACTGTTCCGTCATGCTGGACGGAGAAGCCGATTCCCGTTTTCGCACCCTGCGCAGTCATAAAAACCGCTTTGGGGCCGTGAATGAACTGGGTGTATTCGCGATGACAGAGCAAGGGTTACGGGAAGTGAATAACCCTTCTGCCATTTTTCTGAGTCGCGGAGACGAGATTACATCAGGCAGCTCCGTTATGATTGTATGGGAAGGTACCCGTCCTTTACTGGTTGAAATTCAGGCTCTGGTGGATCACTCCATGATGTCAAATCCGCGCCGGGTTGCCGTCGGGCTTGAACAAAACAGGCTGGCTATTCTATTGGCTGTTTTACATCGGCATGGCGGTTTGCAAATGGCTGACCAAGATGTTTTCGTGAACGTCGTAGGAGGGGTGAAAGTCACAGAAACCAGTGCTGACCTTGCGTTACTGCTCTCTTTGGTTTCCAGTTTCCGCAACCGCCCTTTGCCCCGTGATCTGGTGGTATTTGGTGAAGTGGGATTGGCTGGTGAGATTCGCCCTGTACCCAGTGGTCAGGAACGCATATCAGAAGCTGCCAAGCACGGCTTTAAACGAGCGATTGTGCCTCACGCCAATATGCCGAAGAAGATATCACCTGATATGAAAGTATTTGGTGTCAAAAAACTGGCTGATGCCTTGTCTGTTCTGGAAGATCTGGATGACTGAGCCGTTTTTTATCACATAGAGCTGTGACTATTCTTTATTAATGATCTATGCCCAATTAACGTCAAGTTGCATCGCGCAAAACAGAAGCCGCTTTATTCCTCCTCGCGTAGCGAGGAGGAATAAATGCATCTTGAAGTACGATGGGTATATTCTATGGATTTCGAGTTGTAGGGTATAGAAATGACTAGCTAGCCATTATCATGCACCCTATATGAAAGAAGATAAAATGGCAGGTAATAAAATCTTCTTTTAATATTTACTGATTTAAATAAAAAAATCAGCGTATTAATCATCATTTTATTTAAATCTCTTCTGATTGCATTGAGTATTGTTATTTATTGATTATAAAATCCGGATGAGATTTAACTGCTTAGTGGTTATATAATGGTTTATATAATGAATAAAAAATCGATCTAACTACATATAACAATAATAAAGATTCAATGGACAACATTATGGCTAATTTCCAACCAGACTATTAATTTAGCATTTGATTATTTTATTTTTTATCTATATTAGGTTATCTAACCTTAAATCCTTATGATGATTAATATGACAGTATTTGATCTCAAATAATCAATAAGTAACCAATTCTGTTTTACTTTTACGGCAAGCATGTTATTTTGTTTAGTATATTAAACAAAAGGTGGATGTATGGGACAATTTGATTATTTGAAAGACGCTATCAAACAAGCGGGTTATACATTACAGCAAGTAGCTGATGCCAGTGGCATGACAAAAGGCTATTTAAGCCAACTCATTAACGACAAAATAAAGAGTCCCAGCGCACAAAAACTGGCTTCTCTTCATCAATATCTAGGATTGCCGTATCCCATGGAAAAGAAAACTATCGGTGTTGTGTTTGGTAAATTTTACCCGTTACATACTGGACATATTTATTTGATTCAACGGGCATCCAGCCAAGTTGATGAATTGCATGTTGTTCTCTGTTATGACGAGGTGCGGGATCGGGAGTTGTTCATTAATAGTTCGATGTCCCAGCAGCCGACTGTGAGTGACCGCCTGAGATGGTTACTACAAACGTTTAAGTATCAAAAAAACATTCACATTCACGCATTTGATGAGCATGGAATGGAACCCTATCCCGATGGCTGGGAAACGTGGAGTCAGGGTGTGAAAGCATTCATGGCAACAAAAAATATCAATCCTGAATATATCTATTCGAGCGAAGCGCAGGATGTTCCCCGTTATAAAGACTACTTCGGTATTGAAACCGTTCTCATCGACCCACAGCGTTCATTCATGAATATCAGCGGCAGCCAGATTCGTCAGGCTCCTTTCCGCTATTGGGAATATATCCCTACAGAAGTTAAGCCATTTTTTGTACGTACAGTCGCCATTCTTGGCGGTGAATCGAGCGGAAAATCTACGTTGGTGAATAAACTGGCCAATATGTTTAATACCACCAGCGCATGGGAATATGGACGCGAATATGTCTTTTCCCATCTGGGGGGCGATGAAATGGCCCTGCAATACTCAGATTACGATAAAATAGCATTGGGTCATGCTCAGTATATTGATTTTTCAGTTAAATATGCTAATAAAGTTGTCTTTATTGACACTGATTTCGTGACAACACAAGCCTTTTGCAAACGTTATGAAGGAAAAGAGCATCCTTTTGTTCAAGCGATGATTGATGAGTATCGTTTTGATTTAGTTATTCTTTTGGAAAACAACACCCCTTGGGTAGCTGATGGTTTGAGAAGTCTGGGCAGTGAGCGTGACCGCAAAGAGTTTCAACATTTACTTGAAAATATGTTGAAGAAAAATAACATTGATTATGTTTGTGTCGATTCGCCAGATTATGATCAACGTTTTCTGCACTGTGTTGAGCTCGTTCAAAAAATGTTGATGGAGTAACTAACCTTTATCTCTAAAATAGATTACACTTATATTATTATCATAATTAATTTATAGCGATTTATTATCCTATGTGACTTTTATTGTTCTTGTGTTTAATTACATATTGGCGATTAATTAAATGTTTCACATTGTTATTTTTACACTGGTAATAAAATAAATTGTGATAATAATATTTTTTGATACTTAAATTTTATCATTTTGACTTGAATTACTGAGAAATAAGTCATTTAATGAACAGACCTATTGATTGATTTATATAAAATTTATTAGTCTTTAATAATCCCACAAATATAATGGGTGTTTTTTATCAATAATGGAGGTAATGCAAAGATAACATTAAAATATTAATAAAGTTATTATGATTTTTTCCTTATTATCCAGATGGAATAAAAATAGAATGATTTATGCCATTCTTATTTAAACAACAATTTACTTGGCATAATTAATTAATATCACTGATTTTTATTCTAAGACTAAGAAACATCTCATTTACTATATAGACATTGTAAATAATAATTGACATAAGATGAGTATATCCTCGATGAGTATGTTTCATATATAAACTATTTTTATTCGCACAGTACCTTATGGATATTAGTGTTGCTGTGAATGAACTTAGACAGCATATGTTAAGGAAAAAGCTTTAATCTTTTAACCTAATTGTGTTGAGAATATGAACTTAAATCAATTTAAATCGATAGAAGTTATCAATATTTCATATGGTTTTACTGATACTACAGTTAATCATGAAATGATTTCAGATATCACATTTACTATTATACCAGGTGAAATTACTTTGATAACAGGGCCGAAGGCATCGACTAACCGTACAGTAATGTCGATTGCATCGGGTATGTTACAACCAGATCAAGGAGATGTATTAATTAATAATAACAAGTTGAAACTAATGAATGATATAGAATTAGGAAAGTTTCACGCTGAAAATAGCGGGTTCATCTTTAAAAATTTCAATTTATTTAGTGAACTCACACTGTTAGATAACTTGTTATTATCAAACTCTTATGAATTATCACTTTCCCGTGAGCAAGCGGAAATAGTTGCGCAAAAATCGCTGGATATTGTGAAATTAGGCCATAAAAGCCGTTATTACCCAGGTGAGCTGTCTGAAAATGAGAAACAACTGGCTGCAATGGCAAAAGCTATAGTCAGAAGACCTGAATATTTATTTGCAGAAGATCCAACACGTAACTTAGATCATCAGGCATTTCAGACGGTTATGAATATCTTTAAATTTATTGCACATGAACAGAAAGGCACAGTTGTCATTGCTTCCCAAGATAGCCGCTTAACGCAATATGCAGATAGCGTCATTACCTTAGCAAGTGGTAAGGCAGTTAAAACTTATGAGTCTTTTCTGGAGCAGCGGGTTTTAGTGTAGTTTTTATCAAAACCTGTTATTGCGTAAGAAAAACGGCCTGATATCAGGCCGTTTTTTATCAGACTTATTTGCTCATCTTTTTATATTTAATGCGGTGTGGCTCCAGTGCTTCAGCCCCCATTGTCCGCTTTTTATAATCTTCGTATTCGCTGAAGTTCCCCTCAAAGAAAGAAACTTTACCTTCATCTTGGTAATCAATGATATGTGTCGCGATACGGTCAAGGAACCAACGGTCATGGGAAATAACCATCGCACAACCCGGGAATTCCAACAAGGCGTTTTCTAATGCGCGCAGTGTTTCAATATCCAAATCGTTGGTTGGTTCGTCAAGCAGCAGCATGTTGCCGCCAACTTGCAGTAGTTTGGATAAATGCAAACGACCACGCTCACCACCAGACAGCTCGCCAACGCGCTTACCCTGATCTATTCCTTTGAAGTTAAAGCGTCCAACGTAGGCACGGCTTGGAATTTCAAAATTGCCGATACGCATGATGTCTTGGCCACCAGAAACTTCTTCCCAAACGGTTTTGCTGTCATCCATGCTATCGCGGAACTGATCAACAGAAGCCAGTTTAACGGTATCACCCAAAGTAATTGAACCAGAATCAGGCTGCTCCTGACCGGATAACATACGGAACAACGTTGATTTACCCGCACCATTCGGGCCGATGATCCCAACGATCGCCCCTTTCGGCAGAGAGAAGCTCAAATCGTCGATCAGAACGCGGTCACCATAAGATTTGGTCAGATTGGCAACTTCCAGCACCTTGTCACCTAAACGTGGCCCAGGTGGGATGAACAACTCGCTGGTTTCATTACGTTTCTGATATTCAACGTTATTGAGCTCTTCAAAGCGAGCCAAACGCGCCTTGCCTTTTGCCTGACGGCCTTTCGGATTTTGGCGAACCCATTCAAGTTCTTTCTCAATGGATTTACGACGAGCCGCTTCTGAAGTTGCTTCCTGTGCCAGACGTGCGTCTTTTTGCTCCAGCCAGGAAGAATAGTTACCTTCCCATGGAATACCTTCACCACGGTCAAGCTCCAGGATCCAACCAGCGACGTTATCAAGGAAGTAACGGTCGTGGGTAATCGCCACGACGGTGCCTTCATAATCGTGCAGGAAGCGTTCCAGCCATGCGACAGATTCAGCATCAAGATGGTTGGTTGGTTCGTCGAGTAGCAGCATGTCTGGTTTTTCCAGTAACAGGCGACAAATCGCTACACGGCGGCGCTCACCACCGGACAAATGTTCAATTTTGGCATCCCAGACAGGCAGACGCAGCGCATCAGCCGCTCTCTCAAGCTGGTTATCCAGATTATGACCATCATGAAACTGGATAATGGCTTCCAGTTCACCTTGCTCTTTTGCCAGCTTGTCGAAATCCGCATCCGCCTCAGCGTAAGCTGCATAAACTTCGTCAAGGCGTGTCAGGGCATTTTTAACTTCGCTGACAGCTTCTTCCACGGCTTCACGAACGGTATGCTCAAGATTGAGTTTAGGTTCCTGTGGCAGATAACCGATTTTAATACCGGGTTGTGGACGAGCTTCTCCCTCAATGTCTTTATCAATGCCCGCCATAATGCGCAGTAAAGTTGATTTACCTGCACCATTAAGGCCGAGAACACCAATTTTTGCTCCAGGGAAAAAACTTAGAGAAATATTTTTCAGAATATGCCTTTTAGGGGGAACGATTTTCCCAACCCGATGCATACTATAAACATATTGAGCCAATGTATTTTACCTTTTGATTAATCAAAAATTTTGAAATCCGTTTGCGCTTATAAGGCTTGGATGGGGCATTTTACCCTAAATTTTATGTATCGTATTGCTACCTGATTAGGGTTAAATTCCAACATCCTAACGCCTTATACCCGATGGTTTTCAAAATGCAACTTGAAAGACGACAGGTGTATTCATAAGTTGTAATAAATCACTTCAATAATATGATTATAATTACATAAATATTTTGGGTATCAGGCAATGCATTCAGGCATTGATAGTAGTCTTCTTGAGGGGTATGTGGCAATGAGTAAGTGGCAGCATGTTGTAATGGCTGTAAGTATAGTTTCGATTGTTGTCGGAGTGGCACATGCTGATTCTCTAGAGGCGCAACGTCAGCGGTATCAAGAGATAAAACAGGCATGGGATGCAAAAAATATGACGGAAGTCGCACGTCTGATGCCAACACTAAAAGATTATCCTTTATATCCCTATCTTGAATATCGCCAATTAACTCAGGATTTGGCGATTACTCCTCCCCAGCAAGTCCAAAACTTTATTGATACTCATCCAACCCTGCCACCAGCACGTTCCCTGAAAGCCCGGTTTACCAATATACTGGCAAGTAATGGCGACTGGTCTGGCGTTTTGGCATTCAACACCACGCCTCCCAATACGGTTGCGGAACGCTGTGATTATTACTTTGCCCAATGGGCCACAGGCCATCAACAAGTTGCATGGACAGGAGCCAAAACCATTTGGCTTAGCGGAAATTCATTGCCTGACAGTTGTAATAAGCTATTTGATGCCTGGGAGCGAGACGGACATTTATCTGCAACTTTAATTTTGCAGCGTATTGAGCTGGCAATGAAAGAAAATAATGCCTCACTTGTTACCTATCTTGCCAAGCGACTGCCATTGAATTATCAGGATTTGGGTTCACGTTTGATCAAACTTCAACAGAACCCTGCATTGGTTGAACAATTTGCCTCAACGACGGCACCAACGGATTTCACCCGTCTGGTTGTGATGACCGTTTTTCCTCGTTTTGCCCGCGAAAATACTGAACTTGCCAGAGTCAGTATTCCCACATTTGTTCGCGCACAAAAAATGAACAACACAGAGCAGCAACAGTTAAAAGATATCGTTGCATGGCAATTGATGGGAAATATCACGCCAGAACAGGAAAAATGGCGGGATGATGCTATCCGTGATTCACAATCCGTTAAATTGCTTGAACGACGTGCCCGTTTAGCATTAAGAGATGAAAATTACGCTGAGCTTGAACAATGGCTGAATCGACTGTCAAAAACCGCTTTGCAACAAGATGAATGGCAATATTGGAGTGCCATCATTCTGCTCAATAAAGGGCAAACCGCAGAAGGGAATGCAATATTACGCAAGCTGACCGAACATCGTGGTTTTTATCCCATGGTGGCAGCACAAAAAATGCATATGCCCTATCCCCTGATCATTAATAAGTCAGAAAGACCGGATAACTCAATGGCAAATATGCCGGAAATTAAGCGTATCCGAGAGTTGCTGTATTGGAATATGGATGATTTGGCACGTTCAGAATGGGTGCGATTAGTCTCCTCACAACGTCCGTTGAAGCAAGAGCAGCTTGCGCGTTATGCCTTTGAGCAACACTGGCCGGCATTTAGTGTACAAGCTACCATCACGGGCAAGATGTGGGATCACCTTGAAGAACGTTTCCCGCTGGCATGGAAAAATGAATTCGCAAACTTTACGTCAGATAAAGATATTTCACCAAGTTATGCAATGGCGATTGCCCGTCAGGAGAGCGCATGGAATCCTCTGGCCCGCTCTTCTAAAGGTGCCAGCGGGTTAATGCAAATCATGCCTAAAACAGCCGAACATACGGTAAAAATCAAGAAAATTCAGGGTTATGTCAACAGCCGTCAATTAATGAACCCTATCATGAATATTAAAATTGGTACTGCGTATCTGGATTCGGTTTATCAACGTTTTGACAATAACCGTATTCTTGCCAGTGCTGCTTACAATGCTGGCCCTACCAATGTTGATCGTTGGCTGGCTAATACGTCTGGACGTGTCGACGCAATCGCATTTATTGAGAGTATTCCCTTTTCTGAAACACGCTCTTATGTCAAAAATGTCCTTGCCTACGATATGTTCTACAATAATTTTATGGGGAAAAGGCCAAACGTATTGACGGATACTGAATGGCAAAGACGTTATTAATCTGAGCGTAAAATATGGTATGCTGCCGTACTAGTTTAATAGTATGGTAGTCTATTATGACACAAAATCATTTAGTTGATCCGGCACTTTCGTCGGAAAATGGGGATGACTGGCGAGCTTTTGTCGAGTTATTAAAAACAGCATTTAAACAAGATTTGCAACATTCTATTTTGCAGATATTATTGACTCCCGATGAGCGTACAGCTTTATCAACCCGGGTTCGGATTATTCAGGAATTGATGCGCGGAGAAATGAGCCAGCGTGAACTGAAAAACGAGCTAAGTGTTGGTATTGCAACAATCACACGGGGTTCAAACAGTTTAAAAACTGCGCCTCCGCATGTTAAGGCATGGCTGGAAGAACAGTTATTAAAATAAACTGTGCGGCGATGCCGTAAGTATGCATGCCCTTCATTCTTTCAAGTTGCAGCTTTATTGATGACTCTGCAACTTGAAAGTGATTGGGTATAGTTAGTGGTATAGCTAATTAAGGCTGTTCATTCAATTCTTTGTAAACTTCATGATGGATAGGTACGAGAGCCAATATCAGAGCTTGATGATAAACACTGGTGCGTGTCAGTATTCCATTGGTAAAAAAACCAATTGCGCCACCTTTTTGTTTAATATTATCAATACCAGCCACATCAGCCATTTCATGGCCAAGCTCGCGCCCTTCACGAATACCTTCCAATACTTTTTCAGGCAGCATCAGACTGGCAGAACGCGATTCACCCCGAATTTGCTTGTGCTCAACGACCATCCAGGCAAACGTCATGTCATCTTCAATTCCAGCTTCAACCCCAACCCAGAAATCAGCTTCAGGCCGGACTTGGCGGGCGGCCATAACTCTATGACGGGCACCTGTGCGAGTTTCAGTATTGCCAATGGGTTGTTGTGGTACGCTGCTGTCTACATTGACATCTTCTACATGGTAAGTGCCAGGGCCAAAAACATCATCGAATGCAAGGCTAATCGCTTTTATTTTCGCAGGGTTAGTTGTTGCTGCAATAACATGGTACATAATAAATAAATTATCCTTTGAACTATTTCACGATGCAGTATAACGGAAAATAAATATGTTACAGGTCTATCTTGTTCGTCATGGAGAAACTGAATGGAACTTAGCTCGTCGTATTCAGGGGCAGTCTGACAGCCCTTTGACGGAAACAGGCAAGCGTCAGGCTCACTTAGTCGCGCAAAGAGTTAAATCAGAAAACATTACCCATGTTATCACCAGTGACCTTGGTCGAACACGCCACACAGCAGAGATCATTGCCAAAGCCTGTAGATGCGAAGTCATACTGGAACCGCGATTGCGAGAGCTACATATGGGGATCCTCGAAAATCGTGAACTCAGTTCTCTCACACAGGAAGAAGAGTCCTGGCGTAAAAGTCTTGTCGATGGTACACCAAACGGGCGGATCCCAGAAGGTGAATCGATGACTGAATTGTCTACCCGAATGCGGGCTGCATTAGAAAACTGTCTCAATCTACCCGCAGGCAGCCGTCCATTACTGGTTAGTCATGGAATAGCACTGGTGAGTTTGGTTTGCTCTATTCTGGGACTTCCCGCCAATTCAGAACGTCGCCTGAGATTGAGAAATTGCTCCCTGTCACGAGTGGATTATCAGGATAGCCCATGGCTGGCTTCAGGCTGGATTGTTGAAACAGCGGGCGACATCACGCATCTGGATATGCCCGCTTTAGATGAATTGCAGGGTTAACGCTCAATTGGGATGAGATACTCAAATTCCACTACGGGGCTTTGGGACTCATCCTCAATATTTCTCCGCTCAGGGTTAGTGAGATAGTATCGCTCGACATCATAACCCTTTCTGCGAGTGATGTTTAATTTAGGCAGGCAGAAGCCATAAATTGTAAAGAGGAACTCTTGCAACTGTTCTTTTTCACCAAAATAACTGAACGAGATATAATCTCCACCGGGCAGCACAACCGGATTGTTACCTTTAGTATCAAAAGTTGCATATTCTGGTTCTATTGCGGTGGTATAGAATACGGTGTGTTCATCTTCATGTTCCGTACTGAGCGTCGTGTGGTGTAATCCGTAAAGTCTGGGTGGCAGTACCTCTGCGTGTTGGAGATAGTTAATCCAGAAATCATGCCGCATCCCCTGACAGGCTGTCGACCACTCTTCCAACATATAGCTGCAAGTATGTTCAGTGCCAATAAGCGATTTATCTTCCAACTTGACATATTTGTGTACGGGCAGAGGCTTATTATCCAGTAAGATTGGAGGACATATCCCCGTAGCACACCACTCTTCACTTCGGCGATAAGATGCCGGTGTTCGGTCGAATTGTTTTTTAAAGGCTCTCGTGAATGTTTGCTGAGAATCAAAACGATATTGCAAAGCAATATCCAGAATAGGCCGACTGGTTAAACGCAATGCAACAGCGGCTCTGGATAATCTTCTCGCACGAATATAAGAGCCAATTGCCTGACCAGTTACCTCTTTGAACATACGCTGCAAATGCCATTTGGAGTAACCTGCTTTTGCTGCAACATGATCGAGGGATAGTGGACGATCCAGATTATTATCCAACCAATGCAGCAAATCCCGAATGATGTTGGTTTGATCCATACATCTCCCTAAGTCATCAAGACAAAAAGAAAACAAATATTACCTGTTATAAACAAATCACTAACTAATTAAACAAGATTTAGCTTGGAATAAATTAATAGCAGATCTGCTAATATGTCAAGCATTGTCTTGGACAAGAAGATTAATAACTTGAATTTAAAGGAAAAAATTTATGAGTAGATATGATATATCTTACTTTAGCTCCAGATTATGACGGCTTTCCAAAAATTGCACACACATTAAGCATAGTTGAGAAAGTAAAATCGCCAGTGGGGATGGATTTAAAGACCGCTACTTACTCGTTTGGAGATATACGCGTTTTGGACACATACTCGGCTATAATGCCATGATTTTTCATCACAGATACATTTAATATGAAAATGTTTTATCTGTAACTATTGATTTGCATTATATGTGAATGATGGATATTTTCACTGCATTTATTTAATTCAAGTGGACTAAATATGGTAACCATAAAGAAAATAGTGATAGCAGCTACTTTACTCTTTTCTCCTGCAATTCTGCATGCTGAAGAGATCGGTTCTGTCGATACAGTGTTCAAACTTTTTGGCCCTGATAACAAAATCGTGATAGAAGCCTTTGATGACCCTGATGTTAAAAATGTCACCTGTTATTTGAGTAGGGCCAAAACAGGGGGAATTAAGGGAGGATTGGGATTGGCAGAAGATACGTCAGATGCAGCCATATCCTGTCAGCAGGTTGGCCCGATAGAGTTGGCGGATAAGATCAAAAAATCCTCCAAGAAAGGACAGGTTGTCTTCCAGAAGCGCACCTCTTTGGTGTTTAAAAAACTTCAGGTTGTCCGTTTCTACGATCCTAATCGTAATTCTCTGATTTATTTGACTTATTCTGACAAAGTGATTGATGGCTCTCCTAAAAACGCACTCAGCGCCGTACCCATTATGCCGTGGTAAGAGTGAATAACTCACTCAATCAATCGACTATAAAGACTGTAAAAAAGAAAAGCCCGAATGCCTTAAGGCATTCGGGCTTTTTGACAGAGACAGTGCGGTATCTATAACCGATATCGATTAGTCTTCTAAATCACCACAAAAACGATAACCTTCGCCGTGGATGGTCGCAATGATTTCAGGGGTATCTGGTATCGATTCGAAATGTTTACGAATGCGACGAATAGTCACATCGACAGTACGATCGTGAGGTTTCAGCTCGCGCCCTGTCATTTTTTTCAACAGTTCTGCACGTGTCTGGATTTTTCCGGGATTCTCACAGAAATGAAGCATCGCACGAAATTCACTACGTGGTAGCTTATACTGATCTCCCATTGGGCTAACCAGAGAGCGGCTATTGATATCCAGCTCCCATCCATTGAATTTATAACTTTCAACCTGACGACGTTCTTCACCTGAATGACTCAGATTCATTGTTCGCGAAAGTAGGTTCCGGGCACGGATAGTTAACTCACGCGGATTAAATGGCTTAGTGATGTAGTCATCAGCACCGATTTCAAGACCAAGGATTTTATCCACCTCATTGTCACGGCCGGTCAGGAACATCAGAGCGACATTTGCCTGCTCACGTAATTCACGGGCAAGAAGTAACCCGTTTTTACCTGGCAAATTGATATCCATAATCACTAAATTGATATCGTTATCTGACAGAATGTTGTGCATTTCTGAACCGTCAGTGGCTTCATAAACAACATACCCTTCAGCTTCAAAAATGCTTTTCAGAGTATTGCGTGTGACAATTTCGTCTTCAACAATCAAAATGTGCGGGGTTTGCATGGTTGCTACCTAAAATCGCTAAAAAACAGAATCCGTATGACATAAGCCGTTGATTATTAAAGTAAAATATACTGATATCGTTCTGAATCACAGAAAAGCAGCTTATGTCCAAAATAAACGTTTTGATATGTTTTACGCTAAAAGCTGGCTCCGCTTTTTTGGAAGGTACATACCCGAAAAACCCGATTTAAACAAGGCACTATATTAGTCTATTAACAGCAATATAACAGCTAGTAATGCATTTGCCTTCCAAAAAAACTAACTTTTGTTGATACATATCAAAATCAATTGTAGCACGTTAACATTAATTGTAATTGTTAATTTTAGTTTAGAGTATTTGTTATTAAATTGAATAAAATATGTTAATAAACATGTGTAATCTTAACGACTAGAAAGCCACACTCTGTACGCAAATATCCAAACGGACATGTTTTTATCATAAAGACAAAATAATTACAAAATATGTTTTCTATGAAATTAAATGCTAGTAAATAAGCCAGTCACCCAGATAATGATGTGAACCTTTTATTATATTTTGGATAATCACAATACATAATATGCCGTTTTTTTCTGCTTCCTCCCTAAAAAATATTTGACATTGCCCCCTGTTTAATTTAACCAATAGGGGGTCAACTAAATAAAAAGACAGACAGGAAACTATGCGCCACATCAGCCTGAAAAAAATGGTTACTACAAAAACCACCACTACGATTACCACCGGAACCACAAGTTACGGTGCGGGCTGACGCGTAAAAATAAAATAACCATGAGCCCGTATCCCACAAGATACGGGCTTTTTTTTGGACAAAAATCAGAAGAGGAACGGTAATGAGAGTACTGAAATTTGGGGGCACTTCGGTCGCAAATGACCAACGGGTGCTGAGCGTTGCAGATATCGCCGAGAATGAGTTATCCCTTGGGCAAGTTGCCTTGGTACTCTCTGCTCCAGCAAAGATCACCAACCATTTGGTAGCAATGATTGAAAAAACGGTTGTTGGGCAGGATATTGTTTCCAATATCAACGATGCAACCCAAATTTTTTCTGACTTACTATCAGGGCTGAAAGAACAACAAACAGGGTTCGATTATGACCGTCTGAAAGTCATGGTCGAGCGGGAATTCGCCTACCTGAAACAGACCTTGCATGGCATTTCCTTGTTGAAACAGTGTCCGGACAGCATTAACGCATCCTTGATTTGTTGTGGCGAGAAATTGTCGATTGCCATCATAGAAGCGGTATTACAGGCACGAGGTCATAAAGTAACAGTCATTGATCCCGTCAAAAACCTGTTGGCCCATGGGCATTATCTCGAATCCACTATCGATATCCATGAGTCTTCCAAACGAATAGCAGAACTTAACATTCCTGCTGACCATATCATCCTGATGGCAGGCTTTACTGCGGGCAATGAAAACGGAGAGTTAGTTGTTCTGGGGCGCAACGGCTCTGATTATTCAGCCGCCGTGCTGGCAGCATGTCTGCGTGCTGATTGCTGCGAAATCTGGACTGATGTAGATGGCGTTTATACTTGTGATCCGAGAGCAGTTGCAGATGCCCGCTTACTGAAAAACATGTCATACCAAGAAGCGATGGAATTGTCTTACTTCGGTGCGAAAGTTCTCCATCCCCGCACTATCGCTCCTATCGCCCAATTTCAAATTCCTTGTCTGATTAAGAACACCGCTAACCCTGACGCTCCCGGCACTTTAATTAGCAATGGACTGATTAGCAATGGACTGATTGGCAATGGACAAAAAGACGAGGAGATGCCTATCAAGGGCATTACCAACCTGAATCACATGGCGATGATCAACGTCTCCGGCCCCGGAATGAAAGGCATGATCGGGATGGCAGCACGCGTATTCTCCGTTATGTCCAGCAAAGGGATTTCGGTGGTCTTGATCACACAGTCTTCATCTGAATACAGCATCAGTTTCTGTGTACCACAAAAAGAGTTGGCGAAAGCGCAGAAAGCCCTGACTGAAGCGTTTTATCTGGAATTGAAAGATGGTGTGCTTGATCCCATTGACGTGATAGATAACCTTGCCATTATCTCTGTCGTCGGGGATGGTATGCGTACCCAGCGAGGGATTTCGGCTCGTTTCTTCTCTGCATTGACACGCGCTAATATCAACATCATTGCGATTGCACAGGGTTCTTCTGAACGTTCCATTTCCGCCGTCATTGAAAATGAAGCGGCGACCACAGCGGTTCGGCTCTGCCACCAGATGCTATTCAACACGGCTCAGGTCGTTGAAGTCTTCGTGGTGGGTGTAGGCGGCGTAGGAAGTGCTCTTATTGAACAAATCCGTCGCCAGCAGGCATGGCTCAAACAAAAACACATCGAATTGCGGGTTTGTGGCATCGCCAACTCCCGCGCCCTGTTGACCGATATGCAGGGCATCAATCTGGATAACTGGCAACAGGCGCTTTCAGAAGCGACTGAGCCGTTTAGCCTGAGTCGTCTGATCCGCCTGGAAAAAGAGTACCATCTGCTGAATCCGGTCATTGTTGACTGTACGTCTAATCAGTCGATTGCGGAACAATACGCCAGCTTCCTCAGTGACGGTTTTAACATTGTCACGCCGAATAAAAAAGCCAACACTTTATCAATGGCTTATTACCGCCAAATCCGGCAGGCGGCTGAAAAATCCAAGCGCAAGTTCTTGTATGACACGAACGTCGGCGCTGGATTACCCGTGATCGAAAACTTACAAAATCTGCTCAATGCGGGAGATGAATTAGTGCAATTCAGCGGTATTTTGTCTGGTTCTCTCTCCTATATCTTCGGTATGCTTGATGAAGGCATGACGCTTTCACAGGCGACTCTGCTGGCGAAAGAAAAAGGCTTTACTGAACCCGATCCACGAGATGATCTCTCTGGTATGGATGTTGCCCGTAAGCTGCTGATTCTGGCCCGTGAAGCGGGTTATGAACTGGAACTGGAAGATATCCGCGTTGAGCCAGTATTGCCTGCTTCGTTCGATGCCAATGGCGATGTCGGGAATTTCCTGCAACGTCTGCCGCAATTAGATCAGGAATTCAGCCGACGTGCTGCGGATGCCGCAGAACAAGGGGAAGTTTTGCGTTATGTTGGTCTGATTGAACAAGGCCGTTGTACAGTGAAAATGGTCGCTGTCGATGGTAACGATCCACTGTATAAAGTCAAAAATGGCGAAAATGCTCTGGCTTTCTATACCCGTTACTATCAACCTATCCCGTTGGTACTGCGTGGTTATGGCGCTGGGAATGATGTAACGGCAGCCGGCGTTTTTGCTGATATATTACGCACTCTGTCATGGAAATTGGGGGTTTAATGGTAGTCAGGGTTTATGCGCCTGCCTCGATCGGGAACGTTGGTGTCGGATTTGATGTGCTCGGCGCAGCGGTTTCTCCCGTTGATGGTTCGTTGCTTGGGGACTGTGTCTCCGTCAGTGAAGCTGAAAATTTCAGTCTAAATAATAAAGGACGATTTGTCGGCAAATTACCTGCTGATCCCAAACACAATATTGTCTACCAATGTTGGCAGCTTTTTTGTCAACGACTGGGGAAAGAACTGCCTGTTGCCATGACATTGGAAAAAAACATGCCGATTGGTTCCGGGTTAGGTTCCAGTGCCTGTTCTGTGGTGGCGGGTTTAGTGGCATTGAATGAATATACAGGCCGTCCATTTAACCGCGACCAATTGCTGGACATGATGGGAGAATTAGAAGGACGTCTTTCCGGCGGCGTGCACTATGATAACGTAGCTCCCTGCTATTTGGGCGGGTTACAGTTACTTTTGTCTCAGGAAGCGCCTCTTTGTCAGTCAGTCCCCACCTTTGATGATTGGTTATGGGTCATGGCTTATCCCGGCATCAAAGTGTCAACATCAGAAGCCCGCGCGATCCTGCCGAAACACTATACCCGCCAAGACATCATCGAGCATGGACGTCATTTTGCGGGTTTCATTCACGCCTGCCATACCCAGCAATCAGAACTGGCGGCCAGATTGATGAAAGATGTTGTTGCGGAACCTTACCGCACACAACTCTTACCCGGATTTGCCAACGCACGTGATGCGGTCAAAAAATTAGGCGCACTGGCATGCAGTATTTCCGGCTCAGGCCCGACTCTCTTTGCGATTTGTAATGAAATGGCCGTCGCAGAAGAAGTCGCCCAATGGCTGCAACAACATTACGTACAGAATGATGAAGGCTTCGTACATATTTGCCGTCTGGATCTCGCAGGCGCACGACAGGTAAAGTAACCATGAAACTCTATAACTTAAAAGACAGCAGCGAGCAGGTCAGTTTTTCTCAGGCGGTAAAACAGGGATTAGGCAAACAGCAAGGGCTTTTTTTTCCACAAGATTTGCCTGAATTCAGCCGTGATGAAATTGACGAATTACTGAAACTGGATTTTGTCAGCCGCAGCCAGAAAATTCTCTCCGCTTTTATTGGCGATGAAATTCCCGCAGAGCAATTGGCTGCCCGCGTTAAAAACGCATTTGCCTTCCCTGCTCCCGTAACACATGTCGAAGACGATATCGCCTCACTGGAGCTATACCACGGCCCTACATTGGCTTTCAAAGACTTCGGCGGTCGTTTCATGGCACAAGTCCTTGCGCAAATTGCGGGAGAACAGCCTGTCACTATTCTGACTGCGACATCCGGTGACACCGGCGCGGCGGTTGCCCATGCTTTCTATGGCCTGAATAACGTACAAGTCGTGATCCTGTATCCCGAAGGCAAGATCAGCCCATTGCAAGAAAAGCTCTTCTGTACGCTGGGTAATAATATCCACACGGTTGCCATCAACGGCGATTTCGATGCTTGTCAGGCTTTGGTCAAACAGGCTTTTGATGATGAGGAACTGAAACGCGCCCTGCATCTCAATTCAGCTAACTCAATTAATATCAGCCGCTTATTGGCACAAATCTGTTATTACTTTGAAGCGGTTGCACAAATCCCGGCAGAAAAACGTGAACAGTTGGTCATTTCCGTGCCAAGTGGCAATTTCGGTAACTTAACGGCGGGGCTACTGGCGAAATCATTGGGATTGCCGGTAAAACGTTTTATCGCAGCAACTAATGCCAATGATACCGTTCCCCGCTATTTGGCGGAAGGTGAATGGCAGCCCAACAAGACCGTTGCAACACTGTCTAACGCAATGGATGTCAGCCAGCCCAATAACTGGCCGCGTATTGAAGAGCTGTTCAGACGCAAAGGTTGGGCGCTGAGTGAACTGGCAAAGGGTGTTGTTAGTGACGATACCACGCAAAACACCCTGCAGGAGCTGGCTGCAAAAGGTTATATCTCCGAGCCACATGCTGCCATCGCTTATCGTGTCCTGCGTGACCAATTGCAGGACGGGGAATATGGCTTGTTCTTGGGCACGGCCCATCCGGCCAAATTCAAAGAAAGTGTTGAAGCTATCCTCGGTCAGACTTTCCCATTGCCAACAGAATTGGCAGAAAGGGCGGATTTGGCGCTGCTATCTCATTTCCTGTCTGCTGAGTTCTCAACCCTGCGTGAATTCCTGATGGAAAGAGCGCCGAAATAAATAATGTGCATTCATCACTCCGCCCATTCAGGTGGAGTGATATTCATGCTGTTCATACGGGTACAGACGGGTAGATAAGCGATGGGGGCTTAGCCCTGCTCAGAGCGTTTAAATACTAACTCGTTCCCTTTAGAAAGGGATTCATCAAAAACATACCCTTCCAGATTGAACTCGGCCAAACGTGCCGGATCGGTCAGTTTATTCTGAATAATAAAACGGCTCATCAATCCACGGGCTTTTTTGGCATAAAAACTGATGACTTTGTACTTGCCATTTTTTTCATCCAGAAAAACAGGTTTGATAATTTTAGCCGCCAGTTTTTGAGTATTTACCGACTTGAAATACTCATCCGACGCCAGATTAACCAGAATATCATCGCCTTGTTGCTCCAGCGCTGCATTCAATTTTTCAGTAATGCGATCACCCCAAAACTTATACAGATCTTTACCACGGGGGGTTTCCAGTTTAGTCTCCATTTCCAAACGGTAAGGCTGCATCAAATCAAGAGGACGCAGAACACCATACAGGCCAGACAGCATTCTTAAATGTGTCTGGGCGAAATCAAAATCGCTGGCGGAGAAAGTTGCTGCCTCCATTCCCGTATAAACATCGCCTTTAAATGCCAAAATCGCCTGACGAGCATTTTCCGGCGTAAAATTGGGCTGCCATTCACCAAAACGAGCAGCATTTAAACCAGCCAACTTATCACTAATACTCATTAAACTGCCGATTTGCGCAGGTGTTAACGTTCGGCAGACATCGATCAACTGCTGAGACTCTGCCAGCAATTCTGGCTGACTGTATTTTTCTGTCGCGAGTGGGCTTTCATAATCAAGGGTTTTTGCAGGTGAAATGGTAATAAGCATTATTTTTTTCCTAACTATTCTTTCCAAGAACTCAGACTTTCTCCACTTTAGCAAAAAAAACCTAAAAGGGGAGAATCTCAGCGATAGGATTTTCCTACCTTACAGCCGCGCCTGACCATGTTATTATCACCGGATGGCGAGGCAACGTTGCCAAAGATTTTACGTATAACGATGAGATATTAAACATGACCGATAAACTGACTTCCCTGCGTAAACTGACAACAGTCGTAGCAGATACCGGGGATATCGCGGCGATGAAACTGTACCAGCCGCAAGATGCGACCACTAATCCTTCCCTGATTTTGAATGCAGCTCAAATCCCAGAATACCGCCAACTGATTGACGAAGCCGTTGAATGGGCCCGTGGTCAGAGCGATTCCCGCGAGCAGCAAATTATTGATGCTGGCGACAAATTGGCTGTCAATATTGGTCTGGAAATCCTGAAACTGATCCCCGGCCGTATTTCTACTGAAGTTGATGCACGTTTATCTTATGACACCGAAGCGAGCGTCGCGAAAGCAAAACACCTGATCAAACTGTACAACGAAGCGGGTATCAGCAATGACCGCATCCTGATCAAACTGGCTTCCACATGGCAGGGTATCCGTGCCGCTGAACAGCTGGAAAAAGAAGGCATCAACTGTAACCTGACTCTGCTGTTCTCCTTTGCCCAAGCACGTGCTTGTGCAGAAGCAGGGGCTTACCTGATTTCTCCATTCGTTGGCCGTATTCTTGACTGGCACAAAGCGAATGGCGACAAGAAAGAATTCGCACCACAGGAAGATCCGGGTGTGATTTCTGTGTCTGAAATTTATCAATACTACAAAGAACACGGTTACAACACCGTCGTAATGGGTGCAAGTTTCCGTAACTCTGGTGAAATTCTGGAACTGGCTGGCTGTGACCGCCTGACAATTTCTCCTGCACTGCTGAAAGAGCTGTCGGAAGCAGAAGGGGAAATAGAGCGTAAACTGGGCTATGAAGGCGAAATCAAAGCGCATCCGGCACCAATGACTGAAGCTGAGTTCTACTGGGATCACCATCAGGATGCAATGGCAACTGAAAAACTGGCGGAAGGTATCCGTAAGTTTGCAGTAGACCAAAGCAAACTTGAAAGCATGATCGCTGATCTGCTGTAATCTCAAGCGACACGCTATTTTTGCATAAAGGCGGCATAATAAGTCGCCTTTTGTTTTTTTATCTACTTTTTGTCGTTAATTGAGGTTTATATGAATGTATTGCGCATTGGCCTCGTATCTGTTTCTGATCGGGCTTCAAACGGTGTCTATCAGGACAAAGGACTGCCTGCTCTGGAAGAGTGGCTGGAAAAAACGATTACCACTCCTTTTAGCGTAGAAACCCGTCTTATTCCTGACGAACAAGTTCTCATTGAACAAACCCTGTGCGAGTTGGTCGATGAATTGGGATGCCATCTGGTACTGACCACCGGAGGAACAGGGCCGGCACGTCGGGATGTAACACCGGATGCAACGCTGGCAATCGCTGATCGTGAAATGCCCGGTTTTGGTGAACAGATGCGTCAAATCAGCCTTCAGTTTGTGCCAACAGCAATCTTGTCCCGTCAGGCAGGCGTGATCCGTAATCAGGCGTTGATCCTGAACCTGCCCGGACAACCTAAAGCCATCGCAGAGACACTTGAAGGCTTAAAAGACGAGAATGGTAAAGTGATAGTCTCTGGCATTTTTGCCAGTGTTCCTTATTGCATTCAATTGCTGGATGGCCCTTATGTGGAAACAGATGAATCCGTTGTAGCCGCATTCAGGCCAAAAAGTGCCCGTCGTTAAGATACCGTATCCTGCTTTTTGCCATCTATCTTTTTGCTATCTCTCTTTTTGCTATCAACCGTTGAAGGTTCTGATCAAATTCAGAACCTCTGTGGATAAGCTTTTAATCTGATAACACAAATTAAAATTGGTTTTTAAGACTTCACTTCACTTCACTTCAATTCGCATTCCCGCGTCTTTCCAACCCGAGAATCCTTTTTTAAATCGGCGGGCCTGAATGCCTCTGGCACGGAGCAATTCAAGGGCATTGGCAGAAAGTACGCAATAAGGACCACGACAATAGGCGATTAGATCCTGATGGGAAGTCAATTCGTCCAGCCTGTTTTCCAGTTCATCGACCGGAATATTGATGGCTTCGGGCAAATGACCTTGCTCAAATTCCTCTTTTGGCCTGACATCAAGTAAAGTCATGCTCTTTTCTTTGATCCTGTCCAGCAACTCTTCCCAAGAAATCGCTTCCTGATTGCTCGTATCATCGATCAACCTGCGCATTTCTATCCGGTTAAATTCAGCATATTGCTGGAGCGCAGAAATAATTTCCAGAACAGGGCCTTCTCCCCGACGATAAAGCACATGTTTACCCGATTTTCGGGATTGAAGTACTCCGACTCGCTTGAGGTGTTGAAGATGCTGGGAAGTATTGGCAATGGACAAGCCGGAAAGCTCCGACAAACGTTCAACAGATTGCTCTGTATCAGTCAGGCACTCAATCAGTGTCAGTCGATGGGCATTTCCCAGTACTTTGGCAATTTCTGCAATCTCAACAAGAATTTGTTTATCAAACATTGACTTCAAGCTTCCAATATTATTACATTCAATAAATTCATTGAGTGTGATAATATCAGAGTTTTTCAGGCATTTCGAGTGCTGACGACGCCCAATGGTGAAGGGTATCGGTGACTAACTGTTTTAGATAGCCAAAATTCGGAGGATAGCAACAAATGAATGAAGGATTGGAATTTATTGTTCGCTCTGTATTGATTGGAGCCGGAGCAACGGTTGTAATGGATCTATGGGCTGTTTTCGTGAAACGTTGTTTCGGTATCCCCTCGTTGAACTACAGCATGGTGGGACGCTGGATTGGGCATATCCCAAAAGGGAAACTGACCCATACAAGCATTCTACAGGCTGAGCCGGTAAAAGGTGAAACTGGTATTGGCTGGTTCGCCCACTACTTGATTGGTATCATTTTCGCGGGACTCCTTTTATCAATTTGGGGACTGGATTGGGCAAAAGATCCCACGTTCCAGCCCGCTTTAATTATCGGTATTGCCACTTTAATTGCTCCTTTTTTCATTATGCAACCCGGAATGGGGATGGGCATTGCCGCTGCCAAAACCCCCGCCCCTAATACAGCCAGATTAAGAAGTCTGATGGCTCATACCTCTTTTGGTGTTGGCCTGTATTTAGCGGCTATCTTCTTTACATTATTTTCTTAATTACCTACCTAAATGACCGCCGATAAATTTCATCTATTTATCGGCGGTCATTATTTCTTAATATCCCTCGCTTTATTTTCTTTCTCTTTACTTTACTTTACTTATCCATTATTTATTTTCATTTCGAAACCAAAACCAACACCTTCATTAATATAAAAGTTTCTCACGCAACAAAAAATGAAAAACAAGAAAACAAAACTTATAAATACATAGACTGTCGTTATTATAATAAATATTATTCATTCGATATCGTTATTAGATATGATTTATGGTTATAAAAATGTTGCATTTATATAGACCAATAAATACCATCAAACAAAAATACAAACCCATAAGTAAACATTCCAGCTATATCTTTATTTTTGGGATTGTTTCATTTTAGTCCTAAAAAATCATTGCAAACAACTATACCCAATGGATTTTAATTTGCAGCGCGACGGCAAAGGAACGACAAATTCGTCGGGAACGAATTTGACCAGCCAAAGGCTGACCTCCGGTGAGAGGCAGGAGCCTCTCATTAATCCCCGGGAGCATAGCAAACTATGTAACTGAGGTGAGTGAGCGTAACCAACAAAGCCGCAACTTAAAAGACGACAGGTATAAATAGAAATATCACATAGAGAAATAACCATTTCTCGGTTACATGTAGGAGATAATGCATGCAACATTTTCTCAAAGCATTGCAAGAGTTTGGATTGCAAGTTTCTGTTTCTCCAAATTTATCTGAACTAGAAAATAAAAATACAGATATAGAAACTTCTCAACTGAAAAAACAGATTAATGCGATGCTTAGAAACGTCCTGCCATTAAATTTGTCTATTCCAATAACTTCACAAGCAGATGTGTCTGATATTGAAGACTTTCCATTAACGGATATTCAATATGCTTATTTGATTGGGCGTAATCCGGGATTAGAACTAGGCGGATTAACCAGTTGTTTATATATGGAGCAAGATGTCAAGGCGTTAAATATTACGGCATTAAATAACTCCCTGAATAAAATAATTGATTATCACCCTATGTTACGGGCCACTATGTCTTTGGATGGTCAACAATGTATTTCATCCATTCCATTCTCCTATATCATTTCTATTCTGGATGGCAGGAAATGGTCGGTTTCAGAAAAAGATAAACAACTGGCAATAATTCGTCAGGAAATGGAAACTCAATTATTGCCCGTGGATAAAGCGCCCACATTCAATATCCGGGCAACAAGATTGAGTGATGATATTACCCGATTGCACATCTATTTCGATTTGATGTTTGTCGATATGCATAGTGTCCATTTGATAATGCGTGACTGGTGGCAGCTCTATCAGGGACATGAATTGCCCGTTTTGCCTACCCACATGAATTTTCGCAATTACATCAGGTTGGAACGCTATCTACAGGGACAATCTCAGGGGCTGAGTGACAAAGCTTATTGGGAGCAGCAACTCGAGAATTTACCCCCTTCTCCTGAGTTGCCGTTAAAAAATGTTCCTGAGCTGATTTCCCCCCCTGTGTTCAAACGCTACAGCCGAAAAATCGCTGCGGAGACGTTACTGGCTCTCAGAGAAAAAGCTGAATTGCATAAGCTGACACTGGAAGCCGTGCTTTTGGGTCTGTATGCCGAAGTTCTTCGCCAGTGGTCGAAACGCCAGACTTTTACCCTGACTATCACCCAATTTGGCCGACGTCCGTATTTTGCAGGAATTGAAAATGTGGTCGGCAATTTCCTGCAACCTATGTTATTGGCAATAAAAGGGACCGGGGAAGAAAATCTCAATGATCGTTTGGTACAGATCCAGACTGATTTAATGATGAATCGTTGGCACTCCTCTTACAATGGTGTGCAAGTCCTGAGAGAGCTGACTCGTCGTAATCATGGCCGCCGGGCAGCAGCACCAGTGGTATTCAGTAATACACTAACCTCTGATTTAGACGATGTTGTCACAGATCCGGGCTGGACGGACGCCACACAAGTTTATAGCAGCAACCAAACTCCGCAGGTCTGGCTGGAAAACCAAATTGTCCGTGTTGATGGCGTTGTCCAGATTAACTGGAATACCGTCAGTGAATTATTTCCTGATGGCACAGTGGAAGCCATGTTGGATGCTTATCTGGCGCTGATTACGACTTGTGCAGAAGACCATTCAGTTTGGGATAAAACGGCATCATTAGTGACATTACCCGCATCAGATCTGGCCGAGCGAGCAGAAGCCAATGCAACAGGTATCGATTTTGATCTCAAGTTGCTGCATGAAATGGTTTTGCAGGCGGCAACAAAATTCCCCGATACCATTGCAATGGTTCAGGGAGAAAAGCAAATCACCTATGCTGAAATGGTGAACAGAGCCAGCGTAGTTACGCAGAAGCTCCGTGCTTCTGTCTCAATTGAACCCAATGATATTGTTGCCGTCTCCCTGCCACAAAGCCCGGAGTTAGTGATCGGATTATTAGGCATTCTGATGTCAGGGGCTGCCTACGTAGCAATCGATCCCCAACTTCCTGCCGAACGCCGCATGAGTTTACTGAAACGGTGTTCAGCCAAAGGGATCATCACTGACAGCAATGTATTTAAACACGATGAGTTCGGCAATTTACTCCGGATCAATCTGGATGAATGTTCCATACCCGAAAGTATGGATATGGGGCAAATGACATCAATACAAGGCTTAGATGATCTGGCTTATGTCATCTTTACCTCCGGCTCAACCGGGGAACCCAAAGGCGTCATGGCTTCCCATCGTAATGCCGCAAATACCGTGTTTGATATTAATCACAAATTCCGTGTGACGGAAAAAGACACCGTACTATCTGTCGCACCTGCCGGATTTGATTTATCTGTCTATGACTATTTCGGACTATTGGGCGTAGGGGGCAAAGTCATCTTCTCGATGCCTGAAACCGCCAATGATCCGGTAATTTGGCTGGAAACGCTGGTTAAACACCAAATCACTATCTGGGATAGCGTTCCCGCTCCCGTTAAAATACTGGTAGACAGAAATGGCTCTGCACTGGGAGAAACCAAGCTAAGGCTGATCCTGATGAGCGGTGACTGGATACCCGTCGATCTGCCGGAACGCATTCGGGAAAATCTGCCAGATACCGCGATCATCAGTCTTGGCGGAGCCACTGAAGGCTCTATCTGGTCAATACATTACCCGATTGAAAAAATTGATAAAAACTGGAAGAGCATCCCGTATGGCAAACCGCTGGCAAACCAGACTTTCCATGTTTTAAATAACTGGCTCCTCCCCTGCCCCAAATGGGTGACAGGTGAACTCTATATCGGCGGAGACGGCGTAACCCAAGGCTATTTAGGTGATACCGAAAAAACGGCTCTGCGTTTCATCACTCATCCCGCCACAGGTGAACGGTTGTACAGAACAGGGGATCTGGGACGTTATATCGCGGGTGGCCTGATAGAAATTCTGGGGCGCGAAGATAATCAGGTGAAAATCAATGGATATCGCATTGAATTAGGCGAAATTGAAGCCTGTCTCCTGAGCCATGAAAATGCCGGTCACGTCGTCATTGATGCGCCTGTCCATGCAAAGACCGGGCAACGGCATATCGTCTCCTATATTGTACCGACTGTTGTACCGACTGCTGTACCGACGGCAACGAAGTCGTCAGATGATCCACGCCATCTTCAGGATCAGGATTTTCAGGAACAACATTTCCAGGAACAACATTTCCAGGAACAATTGAGGGAGATAGCCCGAAAAACACTGCCTTCCTATATGGTGCCCAGCTATTACATTTTGCTGCCCCATATGCCATTGACCAGTAACGGTAAAATTGACCGCAAGGCTCTGCCTCTTCCCTGGTCTGATACTGAGGAACATACCGATTCCGTCACTGAACCCGCGAATGAAATAGAAGCGAAAATCCTGAAACTCTGGCAGGCACAACTTCAACATGATGATTTTGATGTCACTGATGGCTTTTTTGATATCGGTGGTGACTCGCTGCATGCCGTTGGCTTACTCAGTTCGCTGCGACAGGAGTTTAAGATCACACCAGTGGGTGAGCAGGATATCATCGAAGGGCTATTCATGAACTCCAACATACAGTCCTTCTCCCGCATCATCGAAACAATCATTCAGTCTCAAACGGTGAATGAGCTATGACCAATAAATACGATTATATTGTCGTCGGCGGCGGCTCGGCGGGATGTGTTGCTGCATCACGCCTGTCTGAAAATGGGATGAAATCCGTACTGCTGATTGAAGCAGGCCACGCATCCGATGTCCATAATCCGACCAGTCCGCTCAACGATGCGTCAAGACTGGTATTGGAAGGATATAACTGGGATTACGAGGCCAACGTGCGCAATGAAGATCGGTTCGCCGATCTCATTCCTCCTTCCGTTAAATCGCAGGATGACAAGCCTTCTTCCCGCAAACATAAGGAACGCAAGCCATTCAATTATCGGGTAGGGAAAGTGCTCGGCGGATCTTCCGCAGTCAATGGTGCTATTGCGCTAAGAGGGTTTCCGAGCGATTTCAATGAGTGGGCAACAATGGGCTGCCCCAATTGGTCTTGGGAAAAAGTGTTGCCGTGGTTTAAGCATCTGGAAAATGATGTCGATCGTGTTAACGATGATAATCACGGCTCACAAGGGCCAATGTGCCTACGCAGGCCGGCGGATGGAGAAATCCATCCCCTCGATATGGCTTTTGCCCATGCCTGTGAGCAATCAGGTGTTCCCTATGTTGATGATCTCAACATCGGAGAAGAACCCGCAGTTGGCCCAGTACCCGCCAATGTCATTCATGGTGCGGAACGAGTTGACGTATATCGTTCTTATCTTGAACCCAACCTGAACAGAGAAAATCTGCATGTCATGACTGAGGCGCTGGTTGCACAGGTAATCTTTGATGGCACAGCGGCCTCTGGAATAAAAGTTATTCAGGCAGGAAAAGAGCTGATTTATCAGGCAGAACAGATTGTCCTCTGTGCGGGTGCGATTGGTTCGGCTGCTTTATTGCAACGATCAGGCGTGGGTGACCCAAGCCATTTGAAAGCACTGGGGATCTCCGTTGTTGCCGAAGTCCCGGCCGTTGGCAGAAATCTGACTGACCATGCTTCCGTCGTACTCTGGGCATTGCCCAAAGCGGGTGTCTGTACAACCGGACTACCGTGGCGACAAATTGCTGCCCGTATCAGCAGCGGCTATGACGAAAAAGTCGATGTACAAATTGGTTTACTGAATAACGTTGCCAGTGACACCGTGCCGGGATTCAGAGATCGCGTTGCTTATCCCATGTTGGTTGGGGCTTCCGTGATGCTGATGCGTCCTGAAATACAGGGCCGCGTTTTCATCAGTTCAGCCGACCCTTCGGTACTGCCTCAAATCGATTTGCCATTGATCCGCAACCCAGCCGATATCGCTCGCCTTGTCGGTGGTGTTCGCAAGATCTGGGAAGTGCTGCGACATCCAGAAGTGGATACCTTCCTTGATGGCATTCAATTTTGGTCACATTCCATGATTTATAACGACGAAATCATGACGAGTGCCATTAAAAATCTGGTTAATCCGGGTTGGCATGCGTCTGGAACGCTCAGAATGGGTGCCAGTGACGATCCGGATAGTGCCACTCAGGAAGATGGACAAGTGCATGGCATCACTGGTGTGACGGTCGCTGATGCGTCTTTGTTCCCCACTATTCCCTCCATGCCAACCAATCTGACAACCATTATGGTCGCTGAACGCATTGCCAGTTTTTTGATTAAAAAGGAAACGATTAAACAGAAAACGATTAAACAGGAAACCACCAGCGAACGGAGGGCAAATGGAGATTAATTGCAGGCGTGTTATTTATGCCTTTCCTCATGCAGGAGCAACAACGACGATTTATCGCCCCTGGCTGAATGATCTGATGGCAACCAAAGCGGCAATCTTGCAGCCCGTCGCCATTCCCGGTCGTGGTCATCTGGCAAAAGAGCCGGAAATTCACGATCTCGATTTACTGATTGAACGACTGGCATCAGATATCTGGGACGATCTCCAACAGAAACAAACGCAGGGGAGCACCGAATGGATCACCTTTGGTCACAGCTTTGGTGGGGTGCTGAGTATCGCGGTTGGTCAGGCAATCGTGAAAAACTATGGCACATCCCCCCTCTTTGGCGTGATATCCAGCTCTGTTCCGCCTCATATTCAACAGAAAGATGAACGGCATCAATGGACAGATGAACAACTGATTCAGAAGGTCAAAGAAGATCAAGGAACACCTGAAGCCATTCTGAACGAACCTGCGCTGATAAAGCCAATCATCAGGCAACTACGCAGTGATTACCTGATCCGGAGCCAATTTCCTCAACTTAACGAGATACAAGTGGACTATCCATTGGCGCTCATTTCAGCCACCCAAGACATTTATGTCACTTTGGCAGACATGAACGCGTGGAAACTTTATACCTCTAAAAATACCTCTCACAATACTTCACACACACGTATTGAAGGGGATCACTTCGCTGTGTATCGCCATTGGGATGCTATCAAGCAAATACTGCTGACAAAGAATCTGGAGTAAATATGCGTGTTGAGACTGATAACTTTGATAATTACCGTAAATCTTGCCGTGAATTCCTTGAACGTGAAATTGTGCCTGAACATCAGGCGTGGGAAGAGAACGGGCTGGTTGAGCGCTCTTTTTGGGAGAAATTAGGCAAATCAGGATTGTTGGGTATGAGCGTCAACCCTGAATTCGGCGGGCAAGGCAAACATGATTATCGATTTGCGGTGATCCTGACAGAAGAACTGATCAACGCAGGTGTAACCGTGCCCGGGATCGTTGCCCATAATGATATCGTTGCCAGCTACATCTTTGCCCTCGGTAATGGAGAGCAGAAGAAGAGATGGCTGCCAGAGCTATGCAGCGGAAAACGGGTTGCCGCCATTGCCATGACAGAACCCGGTGGCGGTTCCAATACTGCTGACATCAAAACCGTAGCTACGCGACAAGGCGATGATTATCTGGTCAATGGCAGCAAAGCTTATATCACCAATGGCATCAATGCGGATTTAATCGTTGTCGCTGTCAGAACGGAAGAAGGAAAACAAGGTCAAGGCATCAGCCTGCTGGCCATCGAACGGGATATGCCGGGATTTTCCAGAGGGGAGCCATTGAAGAAAATCGGCTGGAATGGCAGTGATACGGCTGAACTTTTTTTCCATAACTGTAAAGTCCCTGCCACAAACCTGATAGGCCGCGAAAACCTCGGTAATTATTACTTCATGTCAGCGATGCCCCGTGAGCGCCTGAGTATTTCAACGGTAGCCGTTGCCAGCGCAGAATCTATTTTGCAGCACACATTGGAATATGTGAAAGAAAGAAAAGCCTTCAACCAGTCCATCGGCTCTTTTCAATACAACCGTTTTATGCTCGCTCAATTAGATACCGAAGTAAAAATTGCACGGGTTTATCTCGATAATGCCGTTGATCTGTTTAACCAGGGTCTTTTCAGTTTGGTCGATGCCGCTCGCATCAAATGGTGGACAACCGAACTTCAAATGAAAGTGGCGGATCGCTGTCTGCAATTGCATGGAGGGATGGGGTATATGCGTGATTCTGTTGCCGGCAAAAACTGGCTGAATAGCCGTGCTCAAACCATTTACGGCGGAACCAGCGAAATACTGCAAGAAGTCATCAGTAAATCAATGGGGCTTTAGTATTTCAGAGGATTCGCATCCGAGGGGATGCGTATTTGAAAGGATTTATATTTGAGGAGGTATATTGACGATGAATCAGAAGAGTAACAAAGCATGTCTGATCAAATCAGTGAATGCCAGTCAATGGAATTCTATTATTCTCGGTTGGGCAAAAAAAGAAAACTGGGACATGAATGCCGATGATACAACCAATTTCTTTAATGTCGAACCAAACGGTTTTTTTATCACCTATCGTGGTGAGCAGCCCATCGCAACCATGTCGATGGTGAATTATTCAGATACCTATGCCTTTGGTGGCAATCTCATCATTCCGCCAGAATTCCGCAATCATGTTTGTTCAGGAAGAATATGGAAGCCCACTATTGCCTATGCAGAACATCGCACTATTGGCTGTGAGGGTAACGAGGATATATCCGGACTCTATGAAAAAAGAGGGTTTGTTATCCATCATCGTAATGTCAGGCTTTCTGGTGCCATCCAGCAAAAAGTTGTCCCGCCAGCAGGCGCGACTGTTATCACCCAAGCCAATATCGCTGAAGTCATTCAGTATGATGCCGAATGCCTCGGCTTTTATCGAAACAAGCTACTGGCTGATTGGTTCTGGGGAGAACAGCGTTTTGGATTTTGCACCTACACCAGAACAGTCACCAGAACAGGCACCAGAACGGGAATTTCCGGCATCATTGGTATCCGAAAATCCCAGAATGGTTACCGGATAGGGCCTTTCTATGCCGATAACGCGGAGGCTGTTGAAACACTCTTTCTTACAGCACTGGCACAAATTCCTGCTGGCACAAGTGTATCAGCGGATGTTCCTGAAACCGATAACAACGATTTTCTCCTGCTGGCCCATGAATATGGGCTACGGAAGCTCTTTCACACGTACAGAATGTACAAAGGCAACGATGTGCCAAAGGGACGGCAGGATAAAGTCAAAGCGACCATGTCCTTGGAGTTGGGATAAAGATATCAAAACGCGGTTATTGCACGGATCAGAGCATCATTAACGTATTTATATGAGAGGTTATGTTATGGCAAATGAAGCACCAACCTTACTTGAATGGATGGGTGGCCGTGAGGTGCTCATGAAATTGATGGACACCTTTTATGCCAAGGTTGAAAAAGATGAGCTGCTTGCCCCACTGTTTCAACACATGAAAACCGACCATCCCGGCCATGTCGCCATGTGGTTGGAAGAAGTCCTCGGCGGAGAAGAGCGCTATACCAACGAACGTGGCGGATTCAAAGTCATGATAAGCCGTCACAGAGGCAGAAGCATTCAGCCTGAGCAGCGGAAAAGATGGGTAGATTTACTGATGCTGTCTGCTGATGAAATCGGCTTACCGTCAGACCCGGAATTTCGTTCCGCCTTTGCGGGTTATATCGAATGGGGATCCCGCAGGGCTGAAGCCAACTCCCAGCCCAATGCCGCACCATCACGCCGTGAAACCGTACCGAAATGGGGCTGGGGAGAAGCACCTCCGGGAACGCCCTGATTTTTGATAAAAATTGACGAAAGTGAGGTAAAACCATGCTGTTGGCTGTCAGTGACTTACATGTATCTCATGCAGCAAATCGGGAAATAGTCGAGTCTTTCTGGCCATTAACACCCGACGATTGTCTTCTGCTGGCAGGCGATATTGCAGAGCAGGAGGCAGATTTTACATGGGTCATAAGTACACTTTCCCAACGGTTTGCCCAAGTCGTCTGGACACCGGGTAATCATGAACTTTGGTGCACTCCCAAAGATCCATTGAAGCTGCCCGGTGTACTGCGTTATGAACATTTGGTCAACATCTGTCGACAGCATAAAGTGCTGACACCTGAAGATGAGTTTTATCGTTACCGCATGGGGGATGGTACAGCAATCACCATTGCCCCTATCTTTACGCTATACGATTATTCATTCAGAAATTCCGGTGATTATACCGAGGATCAGGCGATAGAACGTGCCCGTCGTTGCGGCGTCATGAGTTCCGACGAATTCTTCCTGAAAACCTATCCCCATAAAAATATTATCGATTGGTGTCGGGAGCGTATCCGATACACCGAAAAACGCTTGAATACCATTCCAGATGGAGAAAACATCGTACTAATGAGCCACTTCCCCATTATCCGAAAACCGCTCGAATCTTTACGCAATACCGAATTTTCTATTTGGTGTGGCAGTGAGAAAACACATAAATGGGCATCAAGGAAAGGAGTGCGCATGGTGGTATACGGTCACCTGCATATTCCCAATATCGAATATATTCAAGGTATTGCTCATATTGAAGCCTCGTTGGGATATCCACGGGAATGGCGGGAACATAACAGGCATTCTTACTTGGTGAAACTCGATGAGTTACTGGAATATACCACTGAATATCAATAACAAACTATTTTCGATAACAAACCATTTTCGCTAATAGGTCATTCCGATAAGACATTCAGATAAGACATTTCGATAATAAAAAATAAGGCTGACTCATCCATGAAAAATGATGAAATGACTCAACAAGTAAAACCCCGAATTTTAATTGGGGCAACAGGATCGGTAGATATCACCCTTCTCCCCAGATATCTTTCGGCCATTAAAGCCACGATCGACTGCACATTGACAGTGTTGATGACGAACAGTTCGACGACCTTCCTGCCTGCGGCAACCGTGGCACTCTATGCGGATCGAGTCATCAGTGGTGAAATGCCACAGGATTGGCCGACAGACAAACCTTCACGGATTGTTGCAGATCATGACATCATGGCTGTTTTGCCTGCAACAGCAAACACACTTGCAAGTGTTGCCCACGGCAGCGCTCCCAACCGATTAACGACGGTCATTCTGGCTTCTACGTTTCCGGTACTGTTTTTCCCCGTGATGGGTAGTGTAATGTGGGAAAAAAATGCGACACACCGCAATATCAACCAATTGCGCGATGATGGCTATCACGTCATTGAGCCTGTGTGGCACGAAAATTTTGATGCATCACTGCAACGAATGGTTGGACACCCTTCATTACCAGACATTGAGACAGTCATTTCATTGCTAAAGCAGCATATGCCCGAATAATTTTTTAGGTATATTTTTTTAGGTATATTAAGGAAGAGAATTCAGCCTTCTTGCTTAACAGAACAAAATTGTTAATCAAAATATAGCCGTGTACTCTTCCCTTCAATCTCGTTGATATACAGCAATAATCCTTCTCTTTGTCCAAATCCAACCTATATATCATCACAATAGTTTCATTCAAAAAATTGCAGAATAAATACCTTTTAATATAGCATAAGTCTTATTTTCACCTGACCCTACTCTAGATCGAGTCATCGAAAATAATCATAAAAATCTCATTTTATAACTATAAATCGGTAACTTATGTCACAACATCACAATCGTTCATTAAACAAACAAGACTATAAAACTCTGTCCTTAGCTGCTTTAGGTGGCGCTCTGGAGTTTTACGATTTTATTATCTTTGTGTTTTTTGCCGTTACGCTTGGAGAGCTGTTTTTCCCTGCGGATATACCCGAATGGCTTAGACAACTGCAAACATTCGGCATTTTTGCTGCGGGTTATCTGGCCCGGCCTTTAGGTGGGATCATCATGGCCCACTTTGGTGATTTGGTCGGCCGCAAAAAAATGTTCTCGCTCAGTATATTACTGATGGCCTTACCGACACTCACTATCGGGATGCTACCGACCTATGATGCTATTGGCATTACTGCGCCTGTCCTTCTCTTACTGATGAGGATCATGCAGGGCGCGGCAATTGGTGGCGAAGTGCCCGGGGCATGGGTCTTCGTGGCAGAGCATGTTCCCCGCAAACGCATCGGCTTTGCCTGTGGTATTCTGACCGCAGGACTGACTATTGGTATTTTGTTTGGCTCTCTCGTGGCAACCATTATTACTTCCATTTATACCAAGCAAGAAGTGTTGAGCTGGGCATGGCGTCTGCCATTCTTTCTCGGTGGGATCTTCGGACTGTGTGCCATGTATCTGCGTCGCTGGTTACACGAAACCCCTATCTTTAAGGAAATGCAGGAACGCAAAGCGTTGTCTGAGGGATTGCCGCTGAAATCCGTGGTGTTCAATCACAAACGTGCCATTGCTGTTTCCATGCTACTGACATGGTTACTGTCCGCTGGCATCGTAGTCATCATTCTGATGGCACCAACCTATATGCAGACAGTATTCCATCTGGAACAATCACTTACCCTGAAAGCAAACAGTCTGGCGATTATCTCACTGGCGATTGGCTGTATATCTGTAGGATATCTATGTGATAAATGGGGAGCGAGTATCGTATTGATCACGGGTTGTCTTCTATTGGCCGCCACAACATGGTTTTTCTATCACAATATCAGCCATGAACCGATTAAATTGTTCAGCACATACGCCATCGTTGGACTGTCTGTCGGCGTGATCAGTACAACTCCGTTCGTGATGGTTAACAGCTATCCAGCAGAAGTCAGATTCAGTGGCATTTCATTTTCATATAATGTGGCCTACGCCATTTTTGGTGGGCTGACTCCGATCCTCATTACCCTGCTACTGAGATATACCTCTCTGGCTCCCGCCTACTATATTTTGGCCTTATCGGCTGTCGGTATTTTATTGGGACTGTATCTGAGGAAAGGTACGGTGTGGGAAAAACAGATAGGGAATAAAGCAGAGTAATTGGCACAGTCAGGAATGGTGATTTAAGAACAGGATGAGTGTTTATGCTCACCCTGTCCTTAAAAGTTAAGCGTGTTTCACTTCACCAATCGGCAAAATAGTACGGCCATATTGTTCATTCAGAACTTCAGCCATTGCCAGATAGAAAGCACTCGCTCCACAGATAACACCCTCAAAACCCGCAAAGGTCAGGATGCCGGCATTGCCTGTGATATTGCCAACCGCCAGCAAGGCGAACAGCAAAGTCAGACTGCCAAACACAAATTGCAGGGCACGGTTAGCCTTCAACGTACCAAAGAACATGAACAGGGTGAAAACGCCCCACAGAGCGAGGTAAACACCGAGGAATTCATGGCTGGTAGCTTCAGCCAGACCCATTGTCGGCAGGAAAAGCACACCAATCAGGCTCAACCAGAACATACCGTAGGAGGTAAATGCGGTTGCAGCAAAAGTATTCCCTTTTTTGTACTCAAAAATGCCTGCGAGCACCTGAGCCAAACCACCGTAAAAAATTCCCATACTCAAGATAACAGACGTCAATGGGAAAAAACCTGCATTGTGCAGATTCAACAAAATGGTTGTCATGCCAAAACCCATTAAACCCAATGGGCCTGGGTTCGCCAACTGATTAGAATGCATACTTCCCCTAGAAAATAAAACAAAGAATAAAAAAGTTTTCGTGGCACGTTTCCGCACCGAGAAGCCATAAAAGGCGGCGAATCATAATGTGATGGCATCAACTTCACAATGGCCCCCGAAAAATTTTTTTGACTAAACCCCATTTTTTTTCAGTCAGCCCCTTGATGATGAGATGAATGACCCCATCTAAGTCTCAATTACAGTTACTGCTAATTATTTCGGCATTAACCGAAAACATAAAATGAGGAATTTCTGGCAATCAGTGCCATTGAAAAGAAAACATTCGTCCTCATATAGCTTAGTAACTTACCGAATATTATGAATTCTTTGTGGAGGCGTTTAGATGGGTAAAATTATTGGTATCGACTTGGGAACTACCAACTCTTGTGTAGCAATTATGGACGGCACTACTGCTCGTGTGCTTGAAAACAGCGAAGGTGACCGTACCACACCTTCCATCATCGCATATACTCAGGACGGTGAAACTCTGGTTGGTCAACCAGCTAAACGTCAGGCTGTTACTAACCCGCAAAATACTCTGTTCGCAATCAAGCGTTTGATCGGCCGTCGTTTTCAGGACGAAGAAGTTCAGCGTGACGAAGCCATCATGCCATACAAAATCATGGCTGCGGATAACGGCGATGCATGGCTGGAAGTGAAAGGCCAGAAAATGGCACCACCTCAGATTTCTGCTGAAGTTCTGAAAAAAATGAAGAAAACAGCAGAAGATTATCTGGGTGAGCCAGTTACCGAAGCGGTTATCACCGTTCCTGCATACTTCAACGATGCGCAGCGTCAGGCGACTAAAGATGCAGGCCGTATCGCAGGTCTGGAAGTTAAGCGTATCATCAACGAACCAACCGCAGCCGCTCTGGCTTATGGTCTGGACAAAGAAATCGGCAACCGTACCATCGCAGTTTATGACTTGGGTGGCGGTACTTTCGATATCTCGATCATCGAAATCGACGAAGTTGATGGCGAAAAAACTTATGAAGTTCTGGCAACCAATGGTGATACTCACTTGGGTGGTGAAGACTTCGACAGCCGCATGATCAACTATCTGGTTGACGAGTTCAAAAAAGAACAAGGCATCGACCTGCGTAACGACCCACTGGCAATGCAACGTCTGAAAGAAGCGGCAGAAAAAGCGAAAATCGAGCTTTCTTCTGCACAGCAGACTGACGTGAACCTGCCATACATCACCGCAGATGCGACCGGTCCTAAGCACATGAACGTTAAAGTTACCCGTGCGAAACTGGAATCTCTGGTTGAAGATCTGGTAAAACGCTCGATCGAGCCTCTGAAAGTTGCACTGAATGACGCTGGCTTGTCTGTATCTGACGTACAGGACGTGATTCTGGTTGGTGGTCAGACTCGTATGCCAATGGTGCAGAAAGCAGTAGCAGACTTCTTCGGTAAAGAGCCACGTAAAGACGTGAACCCGGACGAAGCAGTTGCGATGGGTGCAGCGGTTCAGGGCGGTGTACTGGCAGGTGACGTGAAAGACGTTCTGCTGTTGGACGTAACACCTCTGTCTCTGGGTATCGAAACCATGGGTGGCGTAATGACTGCTCTGATTTCCAAGAACACGACTATTCCAACCAAGCATAGCCAAGTGTTCTCTACAGCAGAAGACAACCAGTCTGCGGTAACCATCCACGTACTGCAAGGTGAGCGTAAACGCTCCAGCGATAACAAATCTCTGGGTCAGTTCAACCTTGACGGCATTCAGCCAGCAATGCGCGGTACTCCACAGATCGAAGTGATTTTCGACATCGATGCTGATGGTATCCTGCACGTTTCTGCGAAAGACAAAAACTCGGGTCGTGAGCAGAACATCACCATCAAGGCTTCTTCTGGTCTGAACGAAGAAGAAATCCAGCAGATGGTACGCGATGCTGAAGCAAACGCAGAAGCTGACCGTAAGTTTGAAGAGCTGGTTCAGGTCCGTAACCAAGCTGACCAATTGATTCACGGTACTCGTAAACAAGTTGAAGAAGCTGGTGACAAACTGACTGCTGACGAAAAAGCGGCAATCGAGAAAGCCTCTTCTGAGCTGGAAACTGCTGCGAAAAGCGAAGATAAAGCTGAAATCGAAGCGAAAATTCAGGCTCTGGTTGAAGCATCCCAGAAACTTCTGGAAATCGCACAGCAACAAGCTCAGGCTGGTGCTGCTGACGCAGGTGCAGGCAGCGCGAAGAAAGAAGACGACGCTGTAGACGCTGAATTCGAAGAAGTTAAAGACAAAAAATAATAGCCCTTAGCGGGCAAAGTAACAGAAAGTAACAGGGCGCCTGTTACTTGTTAACTGGCACGGGCGTTGAGGTAACTCTACGCCCGTGTGTGCGTGTTAAGGGTAAACAATACAATGGCAAAAAAAGACTATTACGAAGTTTTGGGAGTCTCCAAAACCGCAGACGAAAAAGAGATAAAAAAAGCCTATAAACGGCTGGCAATGAAATATCACCCTGACCGTAATCAGGGCGATAAAGAAGCAGAAAGTAAATTCAAAGAAATTAAAGAAGCCTATGAGATCCTGACGGATTCTCAGAAACGTGCTGCTTATGACCAATATGGTCATGCTGCCTTTGAACAAGGTGGTATGGGCGGTGGCGGTGGTGGCTTCGGTGGTGGAGCTGAATTTAGCGATATCTTTGGTGACGTTTTCGGAGATATTTTCGGTGGCCGCCGTCAGCAACAGCGCGCTAGCCGTGGCTCAGATCTGCGTTACAACATGGAACTGACACTGGAAGAAGCTGTCCGTGGTGTGACCAAAGAGATCCGCATTCCAACACTGGAATCCTGTGATAGCTGTCATGGCAGCGGAGCGAAGTCAGGCACTAGCCCGGAAACCTGCCCAACCTGTCACGGTGCAGGCCAGGTACAAATGCGCCAGGGTTTCTTCGCAGTTCAGCAACCTTGTCCTCAGTGTCATGGACGTGGAAAAATCATCAAAAATCCTTGCGGTAAATGTCATGGACATGGCCGGGTTGAAAAATACAAAACCCTGTCTGTTAAAATTCCGGCAGGCGTTGATACCGGTGATCGCATTCGCTTGGGTGGTGAAGGTGAAGCAGGTGAACATGGTGCACCAGCAGGTGATTTGTACGTACAGGTTCAGGTCAAGGCTCACCATATCTTCGAACGCGATGGTAGCAATCTCTATTGTGAAGTACCGATCAACTTCGCAACTGCGGCATTGGGCGGCGAAATTGAAGTCCCTACCCTTGATGGCCGTGTCAGCCTGAAAATTCCTGCTGAAACTCAGACTGCCAAGCTGTTCCGCATGAAAAGCAAAGGTGTTAAATCCGTCCGCGGTGGTGTTCAAGGTGACTTACTGTGCCGTGTTGTTGTGGAAACACCCGTTAAGCTGAACGAAGAGCAGAAAGAGCTGATGCGTAAATTAGGTGAATCCTTTGGCGGAAAAAGTGGTGAAACCAATAGCCCTCGCTCCAAAAGCTTCCTTGATGGCGTGAAAAAGTTTTTTGATGATTTGACTAAGTAATTTAATACGTTAGTGAAATTTTTTTTAATAATCCCTACTTATTATCAATAAATTAGAAGGATAATAAGGAGGGATTTATTAATAAATTAATTTATTAACTTTACCCTCAACCTTGTGTTCTTTCAGGTAACACTAGCATCCCCAATTCTCTGATTGAAGTCTTGCTAAAAATGGAGCAGACTGTCTTGCATGGTAATAATGACATTATGACTCCTTTCACACCCCATACTAACATTACATAAAGTTCACAGTCCTAATTATAAACTATTATGAGGTTAGAATTATGATTGAAAGTATTTTACAAGATGCAATTAAACATTCTCGGACTATTTTTCGAGGAAAATCATCAAATAAAATGTATCGTGATATTACGAAATTGCATCAACATAAAAAGGAAAGGTATACACCAGAAAGTATCAGAAACAGGGAGGATAGGCAGGATGAATTTTCAGAGGGATTATCAAATATAGAACATATTACTGATAGATACCAATATGCCTTATCTAGATTTAATTCTGGTAAAGAATTAGTGGGAAATTGTGGTGAATTAACAATAGCAGTATTCAATTACTTAGCTAACACTCGATCCCATGATATTTTAAGATGGTTTAATCAGAATGGTAAACGGGATGAAAGTAATATAACGAGACCCGTTTATATACTTTTTCTTATGTTCGATGATCCTTATGATCATTGTATTGCTGTTATCACTCAACCTGAACAAATGCATCATATTCCCGATATAAATAAGGTATATAATACATTACCCGATAATTCTTGGGTATGTGACTCATGGGCCAACATAGCTTGCGCATCTGAAGAGTATATTACCCGATGGAAAATTAAGATGTTGAGATGGGATTTAGTAGAAAAAACAACTTCCATATATCAACCGGAACAGACTCTTGATTATCCATCTCCATTAAGACCACGTAACCTTCACGCTATAACCCGCAGCAAAAAAAGAGTGAATTATATGGCTGTGATACAACCTAATGGAATAATGCAGATAATACAGTAATATTGAAGTATCATACATTATTTCTCCAACAGAATATTACCCTAATTTCGTACCAATGACCCCTAACACAATCACAACACACGCTAATAATCGCATTTTACTAAAAGGCTCTCGCAAAATAACAACTGATAATAACATCGCAAATAACACGCTGGTTTCACGCAATGTCGCCACCAGCACGATGGGCGCATGGCTCATTGCCCAAATAACAATGCCATAACTTAAAAATTGCATTAGCCCGCCTAAAAACCCTTGTTTCCAATATTGGCGAATGCTTTTTCCGGCAGTATTTCGATACTTAAAATACATGATCACACCCATTACCCAGCCATTAATCGCAAACAGCCAAAAAATATAAGTTAACGCATTATCACTGATACGGGAGCCTGCACCATCAGACAAGGTATAACAGGCAGTAAATACCGATGTTGTGATTGCCGCAATCAATGTTTTGCGATCCAGCCGAATGGATTTTTTTCCATATGGAAAAGCAATCAGAATAATCCCTGCAATAATTAATCCCACTCCCAGAATTGCGAAAGGCGGCAACATTTCCTGCAAGATTAACCAACTCAATAAAGCAGTGATTAATGGCGCACATCCTCTGGCAATCGGATACACCTGACTTAAGTCTCCCGTAGCATATGAGCGGCTTAAAAACAGACAATAACCTGTATGCAAAATAGCAGATAATATTAACCACGGCAGAGAGGAAAAAGTTGGCAACCCAACCCAGAATAATCCTGAAGTTGCAATCACTCCGGCAAAAAAGACGATAATCGAAATACCCAAGAACCGATCAGCACTAATTTTTACTAAAGCATTCCAACTCGCATGCAATATAGCTGCACCAAGAACGGACAAGAAAATTAAGGTCGTCACAAGATATTCTACTCACATCGTTAGGGAGTTGGTTATAAAATCATCTTCTGTTACGCAATGCAATTTATCAATATCTCAACATATTGCTTTCAAAATGAAATAATTCGAAAATAACGACAAAAACAGCACATATAACCTGATTTTTCCGATATCATAATTGTCATAACATCAGTACTTCGATCAATATCATAGGTTATCTATTCATGACTGCAATCATTCGCCAATTTTTGAAATTAGAGGCAGCAGGTGGAATTCTTCTCATCATTGCAGCCATTACTGCGCTGATTATGGCGAACACACCATTACAAGGTATTTATCATCAATTTCTCAATCTTCCTGTTGCAGTGCAATTCGCAGCACTGGAAATCAATAAACCATTATTGCTATGGATAAATGACGGATTAATGGCCGTGTTTTTCCTGATTGTCGGGCTGGAAGTGAAACGTGAACTCATGGAAGGCTCACTTGCAGGTCGTGACAAAGCAGTTTTTCCTGCCATTGCTGCGCTTGGAGGAATGCTGGCTCCTGCACTGGTCTATTTGCTGTTTAATGGCAGTGATGATATCACGCGGCAAGGCTGGGCAATTCCCGCAGCAACGGATATCGCCTTTGCGCTTGGGATTATGGCTTTATTGGGAAAACGCGTTCCCACCGCATTAAAAGTATTTTTGCTTGCGTTGGCAATCATTGATGACTTAGGTGTAATTGTCATTATCGCCTTGTTCTACACCAAAACAGTTTCTTTGGGAGCACTTGGCCTCGCCGCAGCCATGATCGCACTTCTGGTTTGGATGAACTGGAAAGGGATAGCCAAAACATCCGCTTATCTGGCTGTTGGTGCTGTTTTGTGGATTTGTATCTTAAAATCTGGTGTTCATGCCACACTGGCGGGCGTGATCGTCGGGTTTTTGATCCCTTTACGCGACAAAAAGGGGAATTCACCTTCAGAAGCGTTGGAACATGAACTTCATCCGTGGGTAGCATATTTGATTCTGCCATTATTTGCTTTCGCCAATGCGGGTGTCTCATTGCAAGGTGTCACATTGGATGGCTTAACAGGTTTATTGCCTGTAGGCATTGCACTTGGCCTGTTTATTGGCAAGCCTCTGGGTATTTTCTTGTTTAGCTGGATTTCGGTGAAACTGGGAATCGCTAAGTTACCGGAAAAAATTAGCATGAAACAAATCTTCGCCGTTTCCGTACTCTGTGGGATCGGTTTTACCATGTCTATCTTTATCTCTGGTCTGGCATTTGAAGGTCTGGATGACGCTTTCGGTACTTATTCCCGCTTGGGCATATTAATTGGCTCTACAACTGCCGCTATCGTCGGTTATGGATTATTAAGCATACTATTACCGAAGAAAAAACGTAGCCAAACGCAAATGAATAGATTAATTTAAGCACAGAATCATAAGTAATTTCCGAATTAATTCACCCCCTTAGTATTTGTGGTACAACATCTATAACGGTTGTGCCACGAAATTTTATATCAATAAAAAATTAGGAGAACGCCACAATCTGGCGGCCTGAAATATATGGTCACAGCTATTTTTATACCGATATGTTATGTGGCAAGACAAGGATTAAAATATGCGGGTTTCACATTTAAACTTTAACCACCTTTATTATTTTTGGCATGTTTGCAAAGAAGGCTCTGTTGTAGGTGCAGCAGAAGCGCTATACCTGACGCCACAGACTATTACCGGACAAATTAAGGCACTGGAAGAACGTCTGGATGGAAAATTATTCAAGCGGAAAGGCAGGGGCTTAGTGCCCTCTGAGTTGGGACAACTTATTTTTCGTTATGCAGATAAAATGTTTACCCTCAGTCAGGAAATGTTGGATATCGTCACCTATAGCCGGGAATCAAACCTGTTGTTTGATGTAGGCGTCGCTGATGCCCTGTCCAAAAGTTTAGTCAGCAAAGTGCTGGAAACGACTGTTGTGGAACATGAAAAAATCCATTTGCGCTGTTTTGAATCAACGCATGAAATGCTGCTTGAGCAACTCAGCCAGCATAAACTGGATATGATCCTGTCCGATTGTCCGGTCGATTCTTCACAACAAGAAGGGTTGTTCTCAGTGAAACTGGGCGAATGCAACATCAGTTTTTACTGTCGCCAGCCTATCCCCGAAAAGCCGTTTCCTGAATGTTTAGAAGAACGCCGTTTGCTGATCCCGGGTCGCCGTTCAATGCTGGGCAGAAAACTGCTGACATGGATACACAATAAAAATCTTCAGGTTGAAGTGCTTGGGGAGTTTGATGATGCCGCTTTGATGAAAGCCTTTGGTATGTATCACAATGCCATTTTCATCGCGCCTTCTTTCTATGCCAATGACATTTTTGCTGATACCGATATTGTTGAAATAGGCCGATTAGATGCCGTACAGGAAGAATATTACGTCATCTTTGCAGAGCGAATGATCCAACATCCGGCGGTTCAAAGAGTGTGCAACAAGGATTTTTCTGCTTTATTCAGCGCACCGTCCAAAAGCAGCCCTGAAAAATCACGTTAAAACTCGTGTTAAAACTCGAGTTAAAACAATGAGGTTAAGCTCGTCGGCTTATAAAAGATTCAGATACAAAAAAACCGGCTTAAAGCCGGTTTTTTTCAGCATAACCAAAACAAATAATTACATTGCTTTGATTTGTGCTGCCAGAGCAGATTTATGACGTGCTGCTTTATTCTTGTGGATCAGACCCTTGCAGGCTTGACGATCAACAATTGGTTGCAGGTCATTGAATGCTTTCTGTGCTGCTTCTTTATCGCCAGAAGCGATAGCCATGTATACTTTCTTGATAAAAGTACGCACCATAGAACGACGGCTTGCGTTGTGCTGACGACGTTTCTCAGACTGTACGGCGCGTTTCTTAGCTGATTTGATATTAGCCAAGGTCCAACTCCCAAATATATTCTATCGAGGACAATTCAAAGGCCGAGAAATATGCCTGTTCAGCCTTCTTTTGTCAATGGATTTGTGCAAATAAGCGCCGCTGTACGACGACGCTGTTTACGTTGTGATGGGGCAGGATTTTATCAGCTTACTGAAAGGGAATACAGTCTTTCGCAATAAAAAACTGAATGAATCACAGAGAAATGCGATAAATTAAATATTTTTCGGGCATATAGCCTATTTTTATTGTATGAATCAGGTTATTAATTAAAACCCTTTGTGATCGTGGGTTAACCTTGTGCGTTGTACAAGGTATAATCCGGCAATTTTCACGGTATTGAGCCAGCTATGGAGCTAATTCGCGGTATACACAATATCCGGGCGCGTCACCATGGTTGCGTGCTGACGATTGGTAATTTTGATGGTGTCCATCGCGGGCATCAGGCTTTATTAAAACATTTGAAGCAAGAAGGGCTGCGTCTCGGATTACCGACGATGGTCATGATTTTCGAACCGCAGCCTCTGGAAGTATTTGTTGCCGATAAAGCGCCAGCCCGCCTGACACGGCTAAGAGATAAAATAAAATATCTGGCCCGAAATGACGTTGATTATCTGTTGTGTGTGAAATTTGATAAGTATTTTTCAGCCAACTCACCTGAAGCCTTTGTTTCACAGTTGCTCGTTGAAAAACTGGGTGTTAAGTTTCTGGCAATAGGGGATGATTTCCGTTTTGGCAAAAATCGCCTCGGAGATTTCCACTATTTGCAACAAGCAGGTAAGCAATACAATTTTGATGTCGCCAGCACAGACAGCTTTTGTGACAGTGGTCTTCGGATCAGCAGTACAGCCATTCGTCAGGCATTGCAAAGTGATGATCTGGCTCTGGCAGAAATATTACTGGGGCATCCCTACAGCATAAGCGGCAGAGTCGTTCACGGGAATCAATTGGGACGCACCATCGGGTTTCCCACAGCCAACTTACCGTTGAAACGTCTGGTTACACCTGTTAAGGGTGTTTATGCTGTTGAAGTCCACGGATTGGGCGATAAACCCTTGCCGGGGGTTGCGAATATAGGCAACCGCCCTACTGTTGCTGGTCAAGGCCAGCAACTTGAAGTGCATTTGATTGATGCCCAAATGGATCTGTATGGGCGTCATATTGATGTGGTGTTACGCAAAAAATTGCGTGATGAGCAGCGATTTGCTTCGCTTGATGCGCTTAAACAGCAAATCGCAAATGATGTGGTTGCCGCAAGAAATTATCTCTTGCTGCGATCCGAGTCATATATCTGATATCCAACAAATTTTAAATTGCAGCGCAGCCAACAAAGCTGCAACTTGAAAGATGAAGGATATAGCGGAAAATTGGAACTGAGAATCTATAATGAGTGACTACAAAGACACCCTGAATTTACCGGAAACAGGGTTCCCCATGCGCGGGGATTTAGCCAAGCGCGAACCAGATATGTTGAAACGTTGGTACAAGGAAGGTTTGTATCAGGCAATTAGAAAAGCAAAATCTGGCAAGAAAACGTTTATTTTGCATGATGGCCCCCCTTATGCGAACGGCGATATTCATATTGGTCACTCAGTTAATAAAATTCTCAAAGATATTGTTGTTAAGTCCAAAGGGTTATCAGGCTACGATTCGCCTTATATTCCCGGTTGGGACTGCCACGGTTTGCCAATTGAGCTCAAAGTTGAGCAGATTATCGGTAAGCCGGGGGAAAAATTTTCCGCCGCTGAATTCCGTGCTGAGTGTCGCAAATATGCGATGACTCAAGTCGAAACACAGAAAGCGGGTTTCAAACGTCTGGGTGTACTGGGCGATTGGGACAAACCTTATCTGACGATGGATTTCAAAACAGAAGCAGACATCATTCGTGCTCTGGGCCGCATTATCAATAATGGTCATTTACTGAAAGGCGTGAAACCCGTTCACTGGTGTACTGACTGTGGCTCCTCCCTCGCAGAAGCGGAGGTGGAATATTACGACAAGGCCTCCCCTTCCATTGACGTGAGCTTCGCTGCCGTTGATGCAGACGCCGTGTACGCTAAATTTGATGTACAGCCACAAGGACTGCCGGTTTCTCTGGTTATCTGGACAACCACCCCGTGGACATTGCCTGCCAACCGTGCAATTGCGTTAGGGGCAGAAATCACCTACCAATTGGTTAAAATTGACAATGAATGCCTGATTCTGGCGGCTGAACTGGTCGAGCAGGTGATGCAACGTGCAGGTATCACGTCATGGGCAGTCGTGAGTGATTGTACCGGTGCCGATCTGGAACTGATGCGTTTCAACCATCCATTTATGGGCTACGACATTCCTGCCATCCTCGGTGATCACGTTACACTTGAAGCAGGTACAGGCGCAGTGCATACCGCTGGCGGTCATGGCCCGGACGATTACTCCATCAGTCTGAAATACGGCCTTGAAATCGCTAATCCAGTTGGCCCGAATGGCTGCTTCATCTCTGGTACATATCCTTCACTGGATGGTCAGTTTGTTTTCAAAGCGAACGATATCATTGTTGAGCTGTTGAAAGAAAAAAGTGCACTGCTGAGTCTGCACAAGATCCAGCACAGCTATCCTTGCTGCTGGCGCCACAAAAAACCAATCATTTTCCGTGCAACACCTCAGTGGTTCATCAGCATGGATAAAAATGGTCTGCGTGAACAGTCCCTGAAAGAGATCAAAGATGTTCAGTGGATACCGGGTTGGGGACAAGCCCGTATTGAATCAATGGTAGAAAACCGTCCTGACTGGTGTATTTCCCGCCAGCGTACATGGGGCGTACCGATGTCTCTGTTTATTCATAAAGAGACACAAGAGCCACATCCACGCACTGTCGAATTGATCGAAGAAGTCGCTAAGCGAGTTGAAGCCGATGGCATTCAGGCATGGTGGGATCTGGACGCAACCGAACTGCTGGGCGATGAAGCAGCCGATTACGTTAAAGCACCAGATACACTGGACGTCTGGTTTGATTCAGGAAGTACCCATTCTTCCGTTGTCGACGCCCGCCCGGAATTCCACGGCAATTCTGCCGATATCTATATGGAAGGTTCTGACCAGCATCGTGGTTGGTTCATGTCCTCACTGATGCTGTCTACCGCAATCAAAGGTAAAGCACCTTATCGCCAAGTGCTGACTCATGGTTTCACCGTTGATGAACAAGGTCGTAAAATGTCCAAGTCCATCGGCAACACCGTCAGCCCACAGGATGTCATGAACAAGCTGGGTGCGGATATTCTGCGTTTATGGGTCGCTTCCACTGATTATAGTGGTGAAATCGCGGTTTCTGACGAGATCCTGAAACGCTCCGCTGATGCTTACCGCCGTATCCGTAACACTGCTCGCTTCCTGCTGGCAAACCTGAATGGTTTCAACCCAGAACAGCATAGGGTAAAAGCAGAAGACATGGTGACTCTGGATCGCTGGGCAGTGGGTCGTGCTCAGGCGGCACAAGCGGATATCCTCAAATTCTATGACGAATATGATTTCCACTCTGTGGTTCAGCGTTTAATGCAATTCTGTTCCGTGGAGATGGGTTCTTTCTATCTGGATATCATCAAAGATCGCCAGTACACCGCAAAAGGTGACAGTCTTGCCCGCCGTAGCTGCCAGACTGCGTTATTCCATATCGCAGAAGCGCTAGTTCGTTGGATGGCTCCAATCCTGTCGTTCACTGCGGACGAAATCTGGAATGAACTGCCGGGTGAACGTGCTAAATATGTCTTTACCGAAGAGTGGTATGAAGGACTGTTTGGTCTGGCAGATGGCGAAGATATGAACGATACTTTCTGGGCTGATCTGCTGGCAGTACGTGGTGAAGTCAACAAAGTTCTGGAACAGGCCCGTACTGATAAACATATCCGTAGTTCACTGGAAGCCGCTGTCACACTCTATACAGATGAAGCACTGGCAGAAAAACTCAACAAACTGTCTGACGAATTGCGGTTTGTCCTGTTGACCTCTCAGGCCGACGTAGCTGCGTATGCAACTGCGGGTGACGATGCGCAACAAAGCGAGATTGCTGGCCTGAAAATTTCCTTCCGCAAAGCAGACGGAGAGAAATGTCCGCGTTGCTGGCACTATGCTAAAAATGTGGGTCTGGTGGCGGAACATGCAGAACTTTGCGGCCGCTGTGTGATTAACGTTGCCGGTAACGGTGAAGAGCGTAAATTTGCCTGATGAATAAACCCATTTGTTCCACCGGACTTCGCTGGCTTTGGCTGGTTGTCGTGGTATTAATATTGGATTTAGGCAGCAAGTACTTAGTATTGCAGAACTTCTCGCTGTACGAATCCATCCCGTTGATACCTTATTTCAATCTGACTTATGCCCAGAACCTGGGGGCTGCTTTCAGCTTTCTGGCAGATAAAGGTGGCTGGCAGCGTTGGTTCTTTGCACTGGTTGCAACTATTATCACCGTTGTACTTCTGGTGATGATGTATCGCTCCAGCGCCAAGCAAAAACTGAGTAATATCGCCTACGCTTTAGTGATTGGTGGGGCATTGGGAAACTTGTTCGATCGGCTGGTACATGGTTTTGTTGTCGATTTCATCGATTTTTACGTCGGGGAATGGCACTGGCCAATCTTTAATATCGCAGATTCAGCGATCTGCATCGGGGCAGCTCTTATTATCATAGAGAGTTTCATCAGCCCGAATGATAAAAAAGACGTACTGAAAACATAACTGTGCCAAAAAAACAGTCATTCAAAGAATGATAATAAACCAGCCCCGGTTAGTCATAACCTACTGAACCTGCCGGGGCTGATAATTTCATCTATGCCCAATAGATTTCAAGATAACGGGTATACGTGCAATCATTTTTAAGCAAAAGGTCTGAGCAACATGTCGATGCAGGTGCAAGCGCATAGTGCTGTTTTATTACACTTCACATTAAAGCTGGATGATGGCTCAACAGCGGACTCGACTTACAGTCAAGGCAAACCGGCATTATTCCGCCTTGGTGATGGTAGTCTCTCAACCCCACTGGAACAGCAACTTCTTGGATTGAAAGTCGGAGATAAACATCAATTCACGCTGGCTGGAGAAACTATTTTCGGCAAACACAATCCTGATTTAGTGCAGTACTTTACTCCACGTGATTTCGCCGATGCCGGGACTCCGGAAGTAGGAACTATCATGTTATTTACAGCCATAAACGGCAGTGAAATGCCCGGATTGGTCAAAGAAGTCGCCGAAGGCTCCATCACTGTTGATTTTAACCATCCACTGGCTGAACAAAACATCACTTTTGATATTGAAGTGTTGGAAATTGACCCTCAGTTGGAGGAAATCCATGCAAATATTGCTGGCTAACCCTCGTGGTTTCTGTGCTGGTGTCGATCGTGCCATCAGTATTGTAGAACGTGCATTAGAATTGTACGGTGCTCCCATCTATGTTCGTCATGAAGTCGTGCATAACCGCTATGTAGTCGATAATCTGAGAGAACGTGGCGCTATTTTCATTGAAGAAATCGCTGAAGTCCCTGATGGTGCTATTCTGATTTTTTCTGCGCACGGTGTTTCCCAAGCCATTCGTGCGGAAGCCCGCAGCCGTGATTTAACCATGCTGTTTGATGCTACCTGCCCGCTGGTGACTAAAGTCCATATGGAAGTAGCAAGGGCAAGCCGAAAAGGTAAAGAAGCCATTCTGATTGGTCACGCTGGTCATCCCGAAGTGGAAGGTACAATGGGGCAATACAATAACCCTGAAGGCGGCATGTATTTGGTGGAATCACCAGAAGATGTGTGGAAACTGCAAGTAAAAGATGAAAGCAATCTCTGCTTCATGACTCAGACAACACTTTCTGTTGATGACACATCAGCAGTGATCGATGCGCTCAATGCCCGTTTTCCAAAAATTGTCGGTCCGCGTAAAGATGATATTTGCTATGCCACCACCAACCGTCAGGAAGCCGTTCGTGATTTAGCTGCAGGAGCTGACGTGGTTTTAGTCGTTGGTTCTAAAAATTCATCAAACTCAAATCGCTTGGCTGAACTGGCACAGCGCGTAGGGAAACCTGCTTATTTAATTGATTCTGCGGATGATATCCAAGAAGAGTGGATTAAAGATATGAGTGCCATCGGTGTAACGGCGGGTGCATCAGCACCGGATATTTTGGTACAGCAAGTGATTGAGCGCCTGAAAACGTTTGGTGCAAAAACAGTTAACGAACTGCATGGTCGCGAAGAAAATATTGTTTTCGAAGTACCGAAAGAGTTGCGGGTTGAAGTGAAAGAGATTAATTAACTTCAGAAAAACTTAAAGCAGCAGTTTTCAAATAATCTAGATTCACGCTCGGCTTTTTCAGATTGACAGGTGTAAGTCTTCAATCCTGACACGAGTCACACCAAAAAGCCGAGTACACTACGATATAATTTATTTATCGCACATTCTATTAATAAAACACAACAACTTCGAATACCACTATGAGTTACCACAGAATCGACGTAAGGTCATTGAGGATAAGATTTCTTTTTAGAATGAAGCTGTAAAGCTCCTACAGGAACACCTCGGAAATAAGCAACTAAAAACAGACACTTTTCTTCTGAGTTTTGTTCATTATAGAATTTCGCGTAATTCAATGTACATTTAAAAATATTAGATGAGGAATCATATCTATTATTCCAATTTAGTTGAATTAATATTCTCAGGTATTCGAAAATTCCCCCTGATTGTATTAAATAAACTCAATTGCGATAACCCATCGAAAACTCAAATAACTTTTGATTCATGAATACCTTGCAGAACACGTTACTCCGCAACATCCCCATGCTCTAAAAAATCACAGTTGCATTTACCTTGGGGAAGAACCCAGTGATTCACGTTGGAAATTTAGTCAGGGCAGCAAAATTGCCACCGTCAATATTCATCGATTGGAACTTTAAAGCCAACTACACAGGTGAGCTTTAGATACTCTATCCTCCAACACGGCATCTACCACCAAAACTCAGGGTGTTCATTGAGTACCTGGCCAAATGCCTCCGTAAAGAAGCCGCCTCGAATAAAATAATGGCTAAAGACCATTCCTCCAATCATTATGAATTGCCGGAGGCGGGAGAGTAATTCACCCGCCTTTAGTCAATATCTATGAAAATTCAATTTATGATAAAAATTTCTATTTCTGACTCTGGGAATTTTGCTTCTTCTAAAATGGTTACCATACCGTCAGTGACCCAACATGCTATCATTTCATCAGATGTATTTTTTATAGGTTGGATATATTTTTCAATTTCGTATCTAGTCATTTCTATTTTTACTTTCATATTTAACTCCAAATAAATAAAATATAATTTGTTATTAAATTACTTCATTAAATCAACCTTTATCTCTATCTATAAATAAATAGATAAGATATAAAAACCCATTAGACTAACAATAACGCAAACAACAATATTACGAATAAAAAAAGCAAATACAGTAGTGAGTAATGCTCCCCATAAATATGGATTATTGGATAGCTCTCTTAATTCTCCTTGCTCCATTAATATAATAGGTCCGCATATTGCGATAAGTAAGCAAGGTGCGGAATAGTTAAGTGATTCATTTAATACATTTGGTAATTTTACCGGCATTCTAGGTTCCAAAAAAACATATCTATTAAAAAACACAATACCGGCTAAAATAAAAATCAATGTCCAACTCATGTTGACTCCTTGGCTAATCTGGCAATAAATACAGAGAAGAACATTCCACTAACCCCTGCAATAATAACAGCCCCTTCAACATGAAAATAAGATAACAACATAGATAAAGCTAATGAAAAACAGACTCCCAAAAGCACGCTAAGCTTCTTAATCATAGGCACAACAATAGTTATGAAAGTCGCTACAATAGAAAAATCCAGATGATATTTTGCAAGATCGGGAATAGAAGAAGCCATAAAAATTCCCAACAAACTAAAAAAATTCCAGCATATATAAAAATATAACCCAGCCCCAATCAAATAACCGGGCGTTAAAGTCTGTTTTTTTTCCTTAGCACAACTGAGAGCAAATAATTCATCTGTTAGTAAAAATCCGATTGGCAATCGATAACGAACTTTTAATACAGACACATATTCACGCAAAGTTAACCCATATAGAAAATGTTGCACAGTGATAAAAAAAACCGAAATAATAATGGTAAATACACTCGCTCCAGATGCCAATAATCCCAGTATGACTAATTGTGCTGCTCCTGCAAATAGGATGGCAGACATACCAATACTCTGGCCTATAGTCAGTCCTGATTGCACCGCTACAGAACCCGCTAATATTCCCCAAGGGATAACTGATAAGCAGAGTGGCAACATATTATACACACCAGACCAAAACCCTTTCCAAGGAGAAGCCATTGGTTGAATATCAGCATTCGAATCGGAGAACGATTTTTCCATAACTCAATCTACATCAATAAGGTGAAAGATAATCATTGTGGAATTAGCTTACGGATAGGTTATGTCAGAGTATTGAATAAAATTGCGGTGAAATAGTTTATTGATTTCCTAATAAAAATATTTAGTAGAGAAATGTTTTAAAGGAGTTAATAAGATTTTCGTAAGGAGCGTACAAACACACCAGGTGTAATACCTAAAGCATTTTTAAAATGGCGATTGAAGTTACTCTGATCGGAGAAACCGCAACGAATGGCAACATTCAATATGGAATTTCCCTCAGTTAATAACCTTCGAGCCATACGTAAACGAGCTAAAATCAAATAAACATGAGGAGTCACACCTACAGTTTTTTTGAATTGTCGCAAAAAGTGCCATGGACTCAATTGTACCATGTCAGCTAACTGATTGAGGGATATATCATTTTCAGGATAGGAATCAATATATTCTTTAGTCAGAAATATCTGTTTTTCAGCATTAGACAGCTCTTGCTCAGGAATATAGGTTTGACCATATCGCCTTATCAGCCAAGCAAGTGAAGAGAACAGCATAGTTTCTTTAAACAAGGCATTGCCATTCTGAGCCAAGAGATTAAACGTCATGCGCAGTTGCTCGGATAACCCCGGATCATGCACAACAGCAGAGGGAAACCAAGGGATTGAGCCGTTTGCATATTGAAAATCTCGTGACAACGAGCGCAGTAATTCAGGTGATGGGTATATTGCCTGATACGACCACCCCGTTTGTACGGCTGAAGAGCCTGTATGAATTTCATCTGCATTGACTAGAATAATATCGCCTTTAGGAGCGATATGCTCTGTTCCTGTCCGATGAAAACGCTGGGCTCCTTCTTCTATCACACCGATGCAAAAGGCTTCATGAACATGACGGGAAAATACTTGATTACAGTATCTTGCCTTGAGCATCTCCAGCCCATTAAATTCTTTCAGATGAAAAAAGTGAGTACTTTCTTTTATATTTTCCTGCTGAGCCATAAATAACCACCTAATTATAAATTGAAATTTATTTCTTATCTTGAGTGGCCCTTGGTAAAACAGTTCCCTATTTTTGTATAAAATTGCTCGTCCGATTTAAGTAAACGTATTTTATAATTTATTGTCAAGTTCTGGAATTTAACGATACATATAATAATATTGAACAATCAAATCTGATATACCCAACATTTTGGAATTCATTGGGTATATACCTCTCGTCATTGAAGATGCTTGATTTATCGGTTAAATCTCATCATGCTAACGAACATGAAAATTCATCTGACTTCAACCCAAAAAGAATCCCTTGAATTGTTGCATGATACCACTCGTGACGGACGAGTTCGTGATCGCATCAAAGCTGTCCTTTTGGCCTCTGAAGGCTGGACTGCTCAGATGATTGCTCAAGCGCTGCGTATTCACGAAACCACGGTGAATAGTCATCTCGCGGATTATTTTAGTCAGAAAAATCTGGCACCTAAAAATGGCGGCTCTGAAAGTCATTTGTCTGCCGAACAATCCACCGAACTCATTGATTATCTGACGGAGAATTTGTTGCACACTTCGCGCCAGATTGTAGATTATGTCCGGGCGAGTTGGCAGATAATGTTCACGCTTCTCGGGATAACTAAATGGCTTCATCGGCAAGGGTTCAGTTACAAGAAGGCCAAAGGCTTTCCTCATAAATTCAATACGGATAAACAACGGGCAAACTTGTTCACCGGTTAAATGATAATTTTCAAATTTTAAAACCTGCATCTTCAAGTTAATTGGATATATTACCTGATTTGGTGATTAGTTCTGTTTCTATTCCAAGCAGGCATGTATCTATGATGGAGGACGTTAGTAACCGAAAGCACTTGGCTGAAGCATTCAATCAAGCGCTTTTGTAAGAGGCGATGATTGAGTGTTACGCTCATCTACATGCAAGTGGGGTTGTTACAAATGCTGTAACTACCTCACTTGCTCGCTTAAATGCACCATTCAGTCGCTGGTAAACCACCCCCAAAAGTTTGTATCGCGTGCAGCGGGTACTCATCAGCGTCAAATTATAAACCGGAGAAACCATGGCTAATCCCTACCGCGAACTTCTCACAACCCCCGGCGTCATGGGATTAGTGATCGCGAGTTCCATTGCCCGTCTGCCACAGGCAATGATCGGCATCGGCATCATTACCATGTTGGTACAGCAGACAGGTCTTTATTGGCTGGCTGGCTCTGTCGCCGGCACATTTACCTTGGCGAATGCACTTATCAGCCCACAAGTATCGAAACTCGTTGATCAGCGGGGCCAGAGTCGGGTTCTACCCTTTGTAACCACCTTCAGTATTGGTATGTTGCTGGCGCTGATAATTGCTGTCTATATGAGGGCTCCGACCCTGTTGCTTTTTATTCTTGCGTCATTGGCGGGCACGATGCCAAGCATGCCCGCCATGATAAGAGCACGCTGGACGCAACTTTTCCGTGGCAAGTCGCAATTACACACGGCCTTCTCCCTAGACACTGTTCTAACTGAACTCGTTTTTATTATCGGCCCACCACTCGCCATCGGTCTGAGCACCAGTTTCTTCGCCGAAGCCGGACCTCTTGTTGCCGTTTTGCTGCTGGTCATCGGCGTGACGGCATTTCTTCTGCAGCGGCAAACAGAACCGAAGGTCGTCGTGGGCATTAGGAGGAACGCAAGCTCGACCTTACTTATCCCCGGCGTTCGTACCATCGTTCTGGCGCTCCTGGCGATGGGTGTAATTGGTGGATCAATCGATGTGGCTGTGGTTGCCTTCGCTAATGCACAGGGCTGGCCAGCGTCTGCCAGCTTCATCCTGGCAGCTTATGCGCTCGGCTCAATGGTCGCGGGTCTAACGTTTGGGGCGTTAAAGATTTCCTTACCGATTGAAAAACAGTTTTTCGTTGGGGTACTGGTAACGGCAGTCACAGCCGTATTGCCCATTTTCTCACCGGATGTCTACATTCTTTCTGGAATGCTTTTTATAGCAGGTATGTCATTTGCCCCAACGATGGTCGTCGTCATGAATCTAGGTACGTTCATTGTTCCACCGTCCAGGATCACCGAAGGACTCACGTGGATGACTACTGGCATCAGCATCGGCGTAGCACTCGGTGCCGTACTTGCGGGCCTGGTCATCGACGTCTATGGCGCGCGGGCAGGGTTCGGTGTAGCCATTGCCTCCGGGTTGGTCATGGTGGTGATCGTGCTTTTGGGACTGCGTACACTTCGTTCCTCGTCAGCGGTTTGTGCCGAGCCGACCTTCCAGGGATAACCGCGATTCGGCGTACCCGATATTTAGCCTCTAATTTTTAACTGTTATGAGGTAAACTAATCAGTAATCGATCATTCGATATAACGAGAACCCTGTTTGAAAGAAAATCATCACCCAATAGACCATCAAAATCTATCCGTTTATCGGGAGTTATCTTGTCATCAGAAAGCCGGAAGACCATCGCAGAGAGCTTAACGCCGTCAGGTGTCACAATGGTTTTCTTCGGGCAGTGCTGTGATAACTTAGCACATCCCTCCTTTGATCGGGTGAAAAGCATTGTGTGGCTTGCACCAGTATCAATAACCATACGGCGTATCTTCTCATTACCAGATGACACACTGATTTCTATTCCATTACGTGTGCGGGTAAACGGGAGAGATTGCCAACGGTAACCATCGGGAAGTGCTTTAGGGTTATCAGATATCGTCAGCATCTTTGATGCATAGTCGATAATCAGTGTTTTATTTTTGGCAACGCCCAACCCTAATATCCCATCTATGATAAGTTGTCCATTTTCATCGAACATACCATTACCCCACGGTTTAAAGAGTTCAACATCAACATCAGAAAAGCGTTCACCGTTAACAGTAATATGGTCTGCTCTTGCCTCTAACGTAAATTTCTCAACACCAAAAACATCAACGGAACTTTCAGTTGCACGACGATCCCGTTGCGGAAAAATTGAATCAAAAACAGGCTGAGGGAGATAAAAGGCATTAGATGCCCCTGTATCAATGCCAAGCCTCTTGACCTCTTTGCCATTGATATTGAGTGAAACCGAAGGAGTTACATACTTAAGGTAAACAATCGGCACGGTAATATCAGCCTTAACTGCGGCAACTGGAATGACCGTAAGACACAGCACCGCGCATGCATTCAGAATTCTATTCACATTCAGCAACTCCGGTATTTTTTCGATCTCATTTTCGCTCAGGTTGATTACTCTACCAAAAGCAGAAAGGATGAAACGGAATCTAATATAATCTCAATACTGTTTTTATTTTGCTAAGCCATAGGAATGGTTTTATTAATCCTCGGGATCGGCATTATTTAATATAGGTTAATATTCATAAACATTACAAAAAGCACATATAAAATAAAATTTAATTCATTTATTAAAATCTAAGCTTAAAAAAGATAAAAATAGATTTATGATCATAATCAGATTACGATGAAAACACTAAATCATATTTCACCGATAACTTGCCTTTCTTTTCTTGTACAGCCTGTATTCCAAGCCCGTTAATTTGCCCTAATGACGACACATGTGTTCCACCGCAGGGATAAGACCTGAATTCGCCAAATCCGATTTCCCTATACCCATCATTATGCATAATAATTTGGCAAGGTAAGTCTTCACCGATAAGTTGATCACATTTTTCTTGCAGCTCTTCAATTGAAAAGGCTTGTGCATAAGATTCTGCTTTAAAGGTAATCTTGCTTTCTCCGGGCCAATGGTGTGCCTTAATCGGTTTCCAACCAAAAGATTCAACAATGTGACCGATAAGGTGTCCCGCAGAATGCAATTGTGAATGTAATTGTCGGCGTTTCTCATCAACACGGGCAAAAGCAATTCCTGCATTTACTGGATGTGTTGTGTAATGGATTATTCTGTCATTTTCTAACGTGACATGGGTTACTTCCACATCATTCAGCCAACCAGTATCACTGGGCTGCCCGCCTCCTTGGGGATGAAATGGTGTTGCTTTTAATTGGATCGCATAACTTTCATCATCACAGCTTTCATCATCACAGAAAGTACAATCCAGAATTTCAACTTCCGTTGTCAGTGCAGAGTTGGATAAATAAAGACGTTCAGACATAATTAATATTCTCAGGCATTCGCAAATTTCCCCTGATTGTATTAAATAAACTCAATTGCGATAATCCATCGAAAACTCAAATAACTTTTGATTCATGAGCACAAATAACACGATAAATTTAATGCGGGAGATGGCTATTTTCGCGAAAGTGGTTGAGGCGGGCAGCTTCTCTGAAGCAGCTCGTCAGCTTGCTGCCACTCCTTCCGCCATTAGTCGCTCAGTAGCCAGACTGGAAAAAGAACTCGGCACTCGCCTCTTACAAAGAACAACTCGTAAACTGCGCTTGAGCGAAAGTGGTCAAGAAGTGTACGAGCATTGTTTGAACATGGTAAACGCGGCTCAGGAAGTTATGTCTGTATCAGGGAATTTTAGCCATGAACCGCAAGGAACAATAAGAGTCAGTGTTCCTAAAGCGGTAGGACGTTTTGTCGTTCACCCCAATATTCCGGCTTTCCTTGCTCAGTATCCCAAAATAGATGTGAATTTACGGCTTGATGATCGGTATGTTGATTTGATCGACGACCAGATTGATCTCGCTATACGAATTACCGATCAGCCTCCCCCGGGTCTTATGGGACGACGCTTATTGAATATTTGGCATATGTTATGTGCAACACCTGAATATCTTGCAGAACACGGCACTCCACAACATCCCCATGATCTAAAAAATCACAGTTGCATTTATCTTGGGGAAGAACCCAGTGATTCGCGTTGGAAATTTAGTCAGGGCAACAAAATTGCCACCGTCAATATTCATGGACGTTATGCTGCCAATCATACAGGAGTAAGACTTGATGCGGTGCTGCAACATATCGGCATTGGCAGTTTACCTTATTTTACCGCTAAGCACGCTTTGCAGCAGGGACAGCTGGTTCAAGTTCTGCCCGATTGGAACTTTAAAGCCAACTACACAGGTGAGCTTTGGATACTCTATCCTCCAACACGGCATCTACCGCCAAAACTCAGGGTGTTCATTGAGTACCTGGCCAAATGCCTCCGTAAAGAAGTCGCCTCGAATAAAATAATGGCTAAAGACCATTCCGCCAATCACTACGAATTGCCGGAGGCGGGAGAGTAGCGCTCCGTATCTTATAACGCTCCGCATCTTATAAATAGAGATACTCAATGGATTTCAAACTGTAGTTTTATAGATCTCGACCCGAAATCCAATGAGTACAGTTCACCTTGTTGAGACTTAGCTGTTTAGCTATTTTTATAATTGTCTGCCAAATCCCTGTTTTTCTAATTGTCAGACTATAAGTCTGGTACAGCCATCCCCTGACAGTTAAGCTGTAAAACAATTTCCTTTGTTACCTCAACGGTTACCTCAACTAAAAATGATCTACAGAGAGAATCTTATGGCCGATACAGATATCCGCATTGCTATCGTAGGCGCGAGTGGGCGCATGGGACGCAATCTTATTCAGGCTGTCCAGCAGTTGGATGGCGTTACACTTGGCGCAGCTTTAGAACGTTCCGGTTCTTCATTGGTAGGGGCAGATGCCGGAGAATTGGCCGGTAGCGGGAAGAATGGAGTGATCATTAGTGATGATCTGCACCATGTTATTGACCACTTTGATGTACTGGTCGATTTTACCCGTCCAGAAGGTACTTTGACGTATCTCGCCATTTGTCGGCAATATCGAAAATCGATGGTCATTGGTACAACAGGCTTTGACGATTCAGGTAAACAAGCCATTGAAGAAGCCTCCCGTGAAATCCCTATTGTTTTTGCAGCGAATTTTAGTGTCGGTGTCAATCTGGTCCTGAAATTACTGGAAAAAGCGGCCGCAGTCATGGGGGAATATACCGACATTGAAATTATTGAGGCTCACCATCGCCATAAAGTCGATGCCCCATCAGGCACTGCCCTCGCAATGGGGGAGTCAATCGCCAATACTTTAGGCCGTGATCTAAAAACCTGTGCGGTGTATGCCCGTGAAGGCCATACCGGAGAACGCGATCCAAAAAGCATCGGATTTGCCTCTCTACGAGCCGGCGATATCGTTGGAGAGCACACGGCAATTTTTGCAGATATTGGGGAGCGTGTAGAGATAAGCCACAAGGCTTCAAGCCGAATGACTTTTGCTAATGGCGCGATTAAGGCTGCAATCTGGTTAACAGATAAAAACAGCGGGCTTTATAACATGAAAGATGTATTAAATCTGGATAATATTTAATTATCAACAAACACACTATGCTGTAATTACGTGATTTTTTATAGGTAATTGCGTAATTACACGCATTATGAAAAAATAATAATAATTAAGCAGATTACTTCTTGTTTTAACAATAAAACATGTTCTTTTTATCACCTTTTTTCTATAAGCGTGAAAAAACACACATTTTTTTTCTGTTTTAAAGTTTTCTCTCACAGTAATCGATTATCTTCCCTACTTTCTTTATGTTTTCCAGCCATATTCGCCCCATGCAAGGCTGAGAGTGTAAAAAAGCCAATAAAAATGCCATTTTTTGTAGACAAGACTCCCTCTCATCATTAGAATGCGCGCAATTTGCCAAAATTTCGACAAAAATCATGATTAACATTGATTTTAAGCACTAATCATGAATTAATATGCATAAGATTCGACTGATTATTCATTTTGGAGGGCGTTTTGATTAAATCAGCTATATTGGTTCTGGAAGACGGAACCCAATTTCATGGTCGCGCCATCGGTGCAGAAGGTGTGGCTATTGGAGAAGTCGTCTTCAATACCTCAATGACCGGATATCAAGAAATACTTACTGACCCTTCCTATTCCCGCCAAATCGTTACTCTTACTTATCCCCATATTGGTAATGTCGGCATCAATGCCGCTGATGAAGAATCCCCAACCATTCAAGCCCAAGGCCTGGTCATTCGCGATTTACCCTTAGTGACCAGCAACTTCCGCAGTGAAGAAAATCTGTCTGATTACCTGAAACGTCACAATATTGTTGCTATCGCTGATATCGATACACGTAAACTGACCCGCCTATTAAGAGAAAAAGGGGCTCAGAATGGTTGTATCATCGCGGGTAATGAGGCAGATGCCCAAGTTGCACTGGAAAAAGCCAAAGCATTTCCCGGCTTGAAAGGTATGGATCTGGCAAAAGAAGTGACTACTGCGCAGTCTTATCAATGGGTACAGGGAAGCTGGACATTAGCAGACGAGTTGCCAGAAGCGCAGAAAGAACAAGAATTACCTTACCACATTGTTGCCTATGATTTTGGTGTTAAACGCAATATCCTGCGTATGCTGGTAGATCGCGGCTGCCGTGTTACTGTTGTACCTGCAAAAACCTCCGCAGATGAAGTGCTGAAAATGGCACCGGATGGCATCTTCCTGTCCAATGGTCCCGGCGATCCAGAGCCATGTGATTATGCTATCGAAGCAATCAAAACATTCCTGACGACTGAAATCCCTGTATTCGGTATCTGTCTGGGACACCAATTGCTGGCTCTGGCCAGTGGGGCGAAAACCGTGAAAATGAAATTTGGTCATCACGGTGGCAACCATCCGGTAAAAGATCTGGATCACGATGTTGTCATGATCACCGCACAGAACCACGGTTTCGCGGTTGATGAAAGCTCACTGCCAGCTAACCTGCGCATCACGCATAAGTCACTGTTTGATGGCACATTACAAGGCATTCATCGCACAGATAAACCGGCATTCAGTTTTCAGGGACACCCTGAAGCCAGCCCTGGCCCGCATGAAGCCGCTTCACTGTTTGATCATTTCATCGAGTTAATTGAGCAGTATCGCCAGACCAACGCCCAGAACACCAAATAATCAGGAGAAGAAGAAAAATGGCAAAACGTACTGATATTAAAAGTATCCTGATCTTAGGTGCTGGCCCGATTGTTATCGGTCAGGCTTGTGAATTCGACTACTCCGGTGCGCAGGCTTGTAAAGCCCTGCGAGAAGAAGGCTATCGTGTCATTCTGGTGAACTCGAATCCGGCAACCATCATGACCGATCCAGAAATGGCGGACGCGACTTATATCGAGCCGATACACTGGGAAGTTGTACGCAAAATCATTGAAAAAGAGCGCCCGGATGCCGTCTTGCCAACTATGGGCGGACAAACTGCTCTTAACTGCGCATTGGAACTGGAACATCAGGGCGTACTGGCCGAGTTTGGTGTGACCATGATCGGTGCAACTGCTGATGCAATTGATAAAGCAGAAGATCGCCAGCGTTTTGACAAGGCGATGAAAAAAATCGGTTTGGATACAGCACGTTCAGGCATCGCCCACACGATGGAAGAAGCACTGGCTGTCGCTGAAGACGTTGGCTTCCCTTGTATTATCCGCCCTTCTTTCACCATGGGCGGAACAGGTGGCGGCATTGCCTACAACCGTGAAGAATTTGAAGAAATTTGTGAGCGCGGTTTAGACCTTTCCCCGACTAATGAACTGCTGATCGATGAATCCCTGATTGGCTGGAAAGAGTATGAAATGGAAGTGGTGCGGGATAAAAACGATAACTGCATCATCGTCTGCTCCATTGAAAATTTCGATCCTATGGGCATTCACACTGGTGACTCCATCACCGTAGCGCCTGCACAAACACTGACCGACAAAGAATACCAAATCATGCGTAACGCCTCGATGGCGGTATTGCGTGAAATCGGCGTAGAAACCGGAGGTTCGAACGTTCAGTTTGCGGTGAATCCGAAAAATGGCCGTCTGATTGTTATTGAGATGAATCCACGTGTATCCCGTTCATCGGCACTGGCTTCCAAAGCAACTGGCTTCCCAATCGCAAAAATCGCGGCAAAACTGGCTGTCGGCTATACCCTTGATGAATTGATGAATGACATCACGGGCGGACGTACTCCTGCTTCTTTCGAGCCTTCCATCGACTATGTTGTGACGAAAATTCCTCGCTTCAACTTCGAGAAATTTGCGGGCAGCAATGATCGCCTGACAACTCAGATGAAATCTGTCGGTGAAGTGATGGCGATTGGCCGTACCTTCCAGGAATCCTTGCAGAAAGCGCTGCGTGGTCTGGAAGTCGGCGTAACCGGATTCGATCCTAAAGTCAGTCTTGATGACCCACAATCTCTGACCAAAATCCGCAGTGAACTGAAGAGTGCAGGTGCAGAGCGTATCTGGTATGTCGCCGATGCTTTCCGTGCGGGTATGTCTGTTGACGGTATCTTTAACCTGACCAACATCGACCGCTGGTTCTTAGTACAGATTGAAGAATTGGTTCGTTTGGAAGAGCAAGTTGCAGAACAAGGCGTTAACAGTCTGACCTTTGATTTTCTGCGTCATCTCAAGCGTAAAGGTTTTGCCGATGCGAGTTTGGCTAAACTCGTGGGTATCTCGGATAAAGAGATCCGTAAACTGCGTCATGATTACAAGCTGTATCCGGTATATAAGCGCGTTGATACCTGTGCAGCAGAATTTTCCACCGACACGGCTTATATGTACTCCACATACGAAGACGAATGTGAAGCCAATCCGAACAATAACAAACCGAAAATCATGGTATTGGGCGGTGGCCCGAATCGTATCGGGCAAGGCATTGAGTTCGATTACTGCTGTGTACATGCTTCACTGGCTCTGCGTGAAGATGGTTTTGAAACCATCATGGTGAACTGTAATCCAGAAACGGTTTCAACCGATTACGACACTTCCGACCGTCTTTATTTTGAACCTGTCACACTGGAAGACGTACTGGAAATCGTGCGTGTTGAACAGCCAAAAGGCGTTATCGTGCAATATGGCGGCCAGACGCCCCTGAAACTGGCTCGTGAGCTGGAAGCTGCGGGTGTACCCATTATCGGCACCAGTCCTGATGCCATTGACCGCGCAGAAGACCGTGAGCGTTTCCAACAAGCCGTTAATCGCCTTGGACTGAAACAGCCGGCAAACGCCACTGTTACTACTATCGAACAGGCGGTTGAAAAAGGTAACCTGATTGGCTATCCGCTGGTAGTCCGCCCATCCTACGTACTGGGTGGACGCGCAATGGAGATCGTATATGACGAATCTGACCTGCGCCGTTACTTCCAGACTGCGGCCAGCGTATCCAACGATGCTCCAGTCCTTCTGGATCGCTTCCTTGATGATGCGGTAGAAGTTGACGTCGACGCTATCTGTGATGGTGAGCGTGTCTTGATCGGCGGCATCATGGAGCATATCGAACAAGCCGGCGTTCACTCCGGTGATTCTGCCTGTTCTCTGCCAGCTTATACCTTGAGCAAAGAAATTCAGGATGTTATGCGCCAGCAAGTTGAAAAACTGGCCTTTGAACTGCGAGTCCGTGGTCTGATGAACGTCCAGTTTGCGGTGAAAAATAACGAAGTTTACCTGATTGAAGTAAACCCTCGTGCAGCGCGTACCGTACCATTTGTTTCCAAAGCAACCGGCCTGCCACTGGCAAAAGTCGCTGCTCGCGTGATGGCGGGTCAATCTCTGCTGGAGCAAGGCACCATTGAAGAGATCATTCCACCTTACTATTCCGTGAAAGAAGTGGTCTTGCCGTTCAACAAGTTCCCGGGGGTTGACCCGATTCTGGGGCCTGAAATGCGCTCTACCGGTGAAGTTATGGGCGTTGGCCGAACCTTTGCCGAAGCGTTCTCAAAAGCAATGCTGGGCAGCAACTCCACCATGCGCAAGCAAGGCCGGGCACTGCTTTCTGTACGCGAGGAAGATAAAGAACGCGTTGTCGATTTGGCAGCCAAATTGCTTAAACACGGCTTTGAACTGGATGCGACTCACGGTACAGCGATTGTACTGGGTGAAGCGGGGATCAACCCACGTTTGGTCAATAAAGTTCACGAAGGCCGTCCTCACATTCAGGACAGAATCAAAAACGGTGAGTATGACTATATTGTCAATACTACCGCTGGTCGTCAGGCAATTGAAGATTCAAAACTGCTGCGTCGCAGTGCACTGCAATACAAAGTGCACTATGACACAACCCTGAACGGCGGTTTTGCAACCACCATGGCACTCAGTGCAGATCCTACTGAGCAGGTTATTTCTGTACAAGAAATGCATGCCAGAATTACCAAATAAATCGACACAATAAGATACGGTCTTGTTTGACCGTATTCTCCCGAAAAACGGCTTCCTTACTTGTTGGATTTCCAACGTTAAGGAAGCCGTTTTATTGAGTATTTTGTTTATTAATGATGCTTAATATTGCAGTCTGTGAATAATCAGCAACAATCATAGTAGGCATTTTTGATAATCATAGGGAGTCGAATACTGTGTCAAACATCATGTTAAAGCGTAAATATTTAACCCATTCTGAAATTGAAGTCTTACTGAAAGAATTGGAGAAGCACCCGCATTCTGACCGCAATATCTGCATGATATTTATGGGATTCATTCATGGTTTCCGAGTGTCTGAATTGCTTGGGTTGAAGCTGTCTGATGTCGATTTGGAGGATAAAAAACTACGGGTGCAACGCCTGAAAAATGGTTTTTCCACAATTCATCCCATGGTAGCACGAGAAATTCAACTCATACGGAAATGGCTTTCCCTGCGCCAACGCTACAAAAACAGTGATCAGAATGATTGGTTATTCTTGTCGCGAACCGGTACACGAATGTCGCGCCAACAGTTTTATAAAATCATTCGACAGACCAGTTTAAAGGCAAATTTAGCGGTTTGCGCGAATCCGCACATGTTACGGCATTCTTGTGGCTATGCACTGGCGGACAATGGTGTGGATACCCGCTTGATTCAAGACTATTTAGGCCATAGGAATATTCGTCATACCGTCCGTTACACCGCGAGTAATGCGGGTCGCTTCGAAACGATATGGCAAGAAAAAGGGAAACGAAAATTGTCAACAATTAGTACCAAACTGTTAACCAGTAAATCATCCCGAATTTTCCGCTCCGTTTACCTTCCTTTTGCTGTTAGAAATCAAATCAACTACTTGATTCATTTGTAAAAAAAATTCCACCTACCTAAATGGCATACCTTGTATTTTCCTCATCAGAATTTTCCTCTTTTACTATCTCGTTGAATAAAAATTTAGATTGTTCGATATCGAAAGCCATATAAATTAAAACTATCTATCATGTCGGAGTAATAAACCAAAATAATAATTAATCTAAGACTGATCATCTTGGGTTAACAGTTTGGTACTAAATGTTAACCATTCGGATGCTGTTATCTTATGTTATCCAATGGAGATTGGATTAAAAAAAGCCATTCCTGAAAAGGAATGGCTTAGAAATTTTATATCTGAGTTATTTCTTTCTGAAATCAAATCAATATATCCGATTTTATAAACCTAAAACTGTTTCCGCTACACAGGCATATTGATTATTCATAGGAGCCTTAGGGGAGTTAAAACAATCCGCCAAAAACCAGTCTGCGGGGGTCTTCAAGGCAATAGAAATAGAAACCAAATGCTCCAGACTAATTCTATTGGTTCCACGTTCATAGCGTGATAACTGCTGGTGGCTTACTCCAATTCTGTCCGCCAGCTCTGCTGCTGTCACTCCAATTTCTCTTCTTTTCATTTGGATTCTTTTTCCTACCAGCATACTGACTTGCATGATGTTTTTACTCTCAGTTTATAGATAAGTTAAATAAACTATTGCAGTGCCTTCATATTTGCCGGCTTTCGGTGGTGTTAGTGTGTGCAATGTTGATTTTAAGGTGAAAGACGTGCTCTCATTCTTTCCGTTAGCAATGACATTAACGCCACCTGTTGCGTCTTTGTCATTAATTTGCAATGTCGCATACATTTGTCTATTAGCATCAAAATAGACTTTAGACTCACCATCGATTGATTTAGCGTGCAACTGTATTTCGCCGCTGGCAAGAGCACATTTAAAATAACCATTAACTGTTTGGCTGGTATTATTCACTTCTGAAGCAATCAGCTCACCATATGCAATTTCAGAAGGCACATAGATTTCACAATATTGATTCGGGGGCGGCATTTTATTGCAAGTGGAATTCGGGAATCTTTGAGCTGAACCCGCCCCTGTCCTTATATGTTGACTATATGTATAAAACAAACCCACACATTCCGAATCTGCGGTGATAATATCAAACGTAACCCGTTTAGGAATTCCAAACCTCTTTTTATAAGCTCGCATTACACCAGCCGTTGTCGGATATCTATGTGCATCTGTCAGGCATACCCCTGCAACCATACAAGAGCCATACATACCCGGCTGAAATTCACGATATTGAACATCGGGACCAACATAGCATTGATCTGTTCCATAACAAGGATTTGGGATCCCCTCTTCCTCTGTCCATTCAATAATTTCCATGGTCGTGGTAGCTTGATCACCTTTTGGGATCGTATTCACCGGCATAACATAAGCGCCACCATAGACCTGCGTAGCACTGAATAAAAACAACAAGGCCGCTAGTTTCAACAACGATTTCTTAATATGGCGCATAACTTATTTTCCAAATAGCATCAAATTCTGCTAAATATCGTAGATGAAAAACCAGTCAGCATGACTAGTCGTAATTAACTTCAAAAGTCGCAATCGCACTGAATTGACCGGAACCAATCTTCTTTTGCTGAAGAGCGCGAGGTTCGGCCTGCACATAAGCCTGAAACGGAATTACATTATTTCTGCTATTAGCTAATAACGGGAACTCACTGGTTTTATTAAACGGTATCGGCGTACCATCAGCCTTTTCCATGCCAATAGCAGCGCCATAAGCTTGGCTACCAGAACTGAATGCCAATAATCCCGGCAACTCTCTACTTTCATCCCCTAAGAATTTAATTTTTAAATTTTTTGTGATCCGAGGATCACAGTTCTCTAAATGAAGATAAAATGGCTGGCCTGCCGTGCGATGTCTCAGGTAAAGATCACTGTTCAGAATATTCCCGAAATCCACTTCCATCCTTTGATCTTCTGTCTTAATAGAGCAAGTTGGTGCAAGTACAGTGAGCGTAATCCTGACATTTTGACGCAGATTATCTGTTGCATATGCGCCTTGCTGGCTGCCAATGCCAAAAAGAAACAGTGTCGACAATACATATTTGGATAGTTTGATGCTTAACGGATTCATTATCATTTACCCAACCATTTACCTAACTATTTATCCAAAGAAAGTCGTTATGAATTGACTGGTTCGGCGTTGATATCCCTCCAAAATAATTATTGATGGGATACCATCGATACGACTCAATTAACTTCCTTCAGTCACGACTTTTGCCACGGTGCAAGTATTGCCACTACAGTTAAATGTTAACTGTGGTCGTCCACCATAGTCATTGACGTAGGTCAGTACTGGTGTATTACCCAATGAATTGGTTGATCCTTCCAGCTTTTCACTGCTTTTCGGTGCCAACATCAAAGGCTTAAAACCCTCTACACTCTTACCATTCACCTTGTTCGATGCTTCTGAAATAGTGACGTAATAAGGTGTCGGGTTATTCACTACATATTGATTTCCCTGACGGGCTAAGGTGAGCTTTTCCTGCCACGGGTTATCAAGATCGACACGACGAGCAATCACAGCTTCTGGACGGTAGAACAGTTTGACGCGTGTCTGTAAGGCAATTTGCATGACATTCGGTTTCTCACTGCGAGGTGGAATTTCGCGAATGTTGAAATAGAACAGGCTTTCTTGATCTTGTGGTAATTGAGCTATCGCTGGTAGTGTTTGAATTTTGACCTGACTTTTCGCTCCGGCTTCAACACGCTGTACCGGAGGAACAACCACAAGTGGGCCATTGATCTTATTTCCCTTGTCATCTTCAATCCATGATTGTGCCAAATAAGGCAAATCAAGATGCTGATTCTCAATATTCAAGCTGACGGATTTTGTGTTTCCGTTAAAAATCACCCGGGTACGATCCAACGCTATCGCCGCCATTGCCTGATGGGCTGTCATCAAGCCAGTTACCGTTATGGCAGTTATCATTAGAATTTTTTTCAGTTTCATAGTGTCATTTGCTCATGCTCAAAAGAGACTTATGTTTATATTGCTGTACTCGCTAACAGCTGTACTTTTCATGTCAAACAAATAGACATAATACGCTATTTAAAAACAACTTTTTGGATCGTTTCATTACAATTTACCTAACCCGCCTTCTAAAAACTGGCAAGGAAGCAAAAGCGAAGTTAAAGATTCTTCTGTAACTTCATCTGATACTGTAATTTCACATTGGGCATTTCCATCCCAATGCACATTCAGTTTTTCACCTTTGTTCATCCCGCTCAGGTAGGTATATCCATCATCTCCCAAAATTCCGATTTCTCGTTGAGCTGCGTTCACAACAGAGGCACCAAAGGGTGGGAATGAACCATCAGGCAAACGGATAATGGTCATTGCTTTGAATCCTGACATAACCTGAAATTTACGATAGCCAATTGCTCCTTCCGTCAATGTTGCCTGCTGTACGGAACGCAGGGCCTCCACATTATCCGGTAAGTTATCTAAATCAATATTTGCCTTGTTGCGATAATAGCTGTTCACATCTGCCAGCACGGCTTTACCAAAGTAGTTGGTATGCACCGCCGAACCGAATCCCCGGATGGGGACATTACTGACACCTTCCGTATCGACCATCAGGCGAGCCGCCCCAGTCATATTGGTACGGTGCAATGCCGCTCCTTTTGCTGTCACGGTTATCCCGCCCTGTAGGCCAAGTGCCGCGGTGGTATTACCGCCATCCTGATAACTGGCGCTGGCAGTCAGCAATGCTTTGTCACCATAATGGGTGTAATAACCATTGGCTGACGCCTTGCCAGCCATATTTGTACCCGCTGAAATACGATAGTTATTGCGATCATCAATGCGGTCAAAATAGCCCACTGTATGAGCATTCCCCTGGCGATTAACCATTCCGTTATAACTGAGAGTGCCACTTTCCCCCCACGGAACGGAAAGGTTCAGATACATGCCATCATCTTTTTTATTGTCAAAATTGTTGCGGTAGGCTGATAAGCTGACGTTCATATTTTTATAACGTCCAATATCCAGGTACTTGGACAGAGAAACGTTATAGCGATCGTTTGTTGGCCGGTTCCAATAGGTCTGATGGCTATAGTTGAGATGGGCATTAAGACCAATATCGATAAATTGTTTACTAAAAATAATGGTATACAGCTCTTTTCCGCTATCAGAAGAAACACTGCGATAACGGCGATCGATATATTGCCCCATATTCATAAAATCACGCTCGGAGAAGCGGTATCCGGCAAATGTCACTTGGCTGTTATATTGATCAAAACGTTTCGAATAACTGAGACGATAAGAACCGCCCGTCAACGTTTTGTTCTCTTTCGGCAATCTTGCCCTTGATTCCGTCACGTCAAATGACAGCGCACCAAACATCATCAAGTCACGACCGATTCCCAGAGATAAAGCGTTGTAGTCCCCAGCTCCCAAAAAACCGCCGTACAATGACCAGCCGTTGTTAATCCCCCAAGAGAATTCTCCCATACCAAACGCCGGCCCTTCACGACGATGCTTGTCATTGGTGGATTGACCACCAATAAGTTTATACTGCACACGTCCGGGGCGTGTCAGATAAGGAATAGTGGCGGTATTGACCTGAAATGTCTGTACTCCCCCGTCCTGCTCTTCAACTCTGACATCCAGTGTTCCCGCCACGGCATCGCTGAGATCCTGAATTCGGAATGGACCAGAAGCGACTTGGGTTTCATACAATACTCGTCCCTGCTGACTGACCGTTACCTTGGCATTCGTTCTCGCGACACCTGTAACTTCAGGCGCATAACCACGTAAGTTCGGCGGCAACATATTTTCCTCAGTCACCAAACTGACGCCCGTATAGCGGAAGCTATCGAAAATACTGGAGTTAAGGTAATCCTCTCCCAATGTCAATTTTGCTTCTAAACGAGGGATGGCACGATACATGTAGTAACGGCTCCAATCCCAATCACGTTCTCTTTCACCAGAATGCCCCAACTCATCATCCTTGGTTTTGGAACGATTATATCTGGCCTGCCAATCAGCTCGAAAACGCCACGCTCCAGCATTCATGCCCGCCGTTCCATTAGCACTGAGCTGCTGGTTGTTGCTGCCATGAGCAGGCTTGGATGTTTGTGCATTAAGGTTATAGTCAAACAACAATCCGGGTATCCCATTATCCCAGCGAGAAGGGGGATCCCAGTCCGGTAAGTCATATTCCAGATAGATTTTAGGGACGATTAAATACAGTGTGTAAGTGGCCAGATCGCCTCTGGCTGACATGCCAGGCAGGGTATTGGGATCAAGACATTTTCCATCATTCTGCCAACCTAATTTTTCTACCCATTCCGATTTCAGTGCTATTTGCTTCACTAATTCGGGAGATATACAGGCGTCACTGCCTTTTGGATCATCAGGTGGTGCAATGAAATCGATGGAATAGGTATCCGAAAATTCAGTCTTATTCATCCTGACGCCCATCACATAGTTACCCGGCATGATATAGCCTGCACGTGCAAACTTATCCAAATCAATATTGGAACGTTCACTGACATCCAGTGCACCAATATTGAATTCCATCGGGGGCTTAGAATGAGCGGCCTGAATGCCGGATAATGCAAACAGTATTAAGGCTGAAAGCGGTTTAATTCCGGCTATTACGCGTCCTGTTTTTATTTTATTAGCTATCTTTTTTTTATTAACCACTTTCTTTTTATTAAAGATGTTTTTTCTATTACTGTTTGCTTTTCTATTAGTAGATGAAAAATCATGATTAATAGAATCTGAAAACAAAGCCATAGCATCCTCTGAACAATGAATCGTTAATAATCCAATTTGAATTTAGCCGCTGTCTGACACTGCCAAGCCTGTAAGCATATAGGGCTTCTTACCTAATACATGGCATCATTAAAGTTCATCGATCTAAATTGAGGACCCTGACCGATACTGGGGTGCAGAGATAGCCACATGTCCTACTTATCCGTAATATGTTACGTTCTCTGTTTATGCTTTACTGGTTTTACCGTACTGCGAGAAGTGGAGGAAACATGTCACCATCAGTAATGCCATTAAAAATCATCTTTGAATGGCAAAAAATATTTATTTTCCGAATACAGTCAATAGAGAACACCGTAAACTAAAGAAACAAAAGAGGGTATTTCAATCTGCCTCTATAGGGATAATTCTATTAATGGCAAACTCTTCTGATTCAATTGCCAATAATATTGACCTACATCAATAAAACAGATCTCGTTACAGAATATTGTATCCAAGTTCTGCTAGCGCGTTATATCCCGGAAATACCCTAGGTATGCTATCAGGAAACTCAAAACAAATGATTTAAGGTGAGCTTCCTGATACTCAGCCACTAAAAGTTATTCGCTAACTTGCAATATTACAGGTAGTTTAAAGTAAAGTTTGCGATAGCAGTAAAGGTACCTGGTTTCACAATATCGCTACCCTCTGTGCCTTTCAGACCTTTCAGATGAGCTGCAAAGTTCAAATCATTGCTGCCTTCATGCAAAGACATGCTCTCTGATTCTGTGCCCAGAGGAATGACAGTATTGCCATGGTTAGTGATTGCGATTACAGCACCTTGCGCTGTACCTTCGATATCCAGCAAACCTTTCTCATTTTTGCTTTCGCCAGTAAAGGTGGTTTTCACACCTTTTTGAGTCTCAGCTGTACAACCTTCTAATTCAATTTTGAAAGGCTTAGATTCTGAACGACCGCCATCTTTCAGAACATGGCTAGAAACAGCGCCCATATCAACTTCAACATTGGTGTTTTTAATTGAGCAAGCTGCATCAATAATAGAACCAGTGAATTTAACTGTGCCACTACCTTGGTTAGCAGCACTTGCTGCGCCAGCAGTTAAAGCCACACCAAAACCCAAAACCATCGCCAATTTGTTAAGTTTCATAATTTAACTTATGCCTTTAATTATAGAATAGATACTAATAGCCAAAAGGGAGCCTAAGCTCAGGAATTAATTCCTGACACTCAAGCTAGAGGTTATTTAGTTTTTTTGACGGAATTCATAAGTTGTCAAAATGGACCAAACTGCAAATATCATTCTACATAATAGAACCTAAGTCAAATTTCAGCCGATAAAACTGCCCATGTGCTTTAACATCATATGAAATATGAGTTTTTGTAAAAAAGTACGCGTAATGAGTAGTATGTTTTACTAATAATTTTTTAATTTTAGATTATTCCACTTAATTATATCGAGCAATGTTTAGTAATTTAGCATCTTAATTGGCGTTGCTTTATTGTTCTATTTTATTTTTTCAAAAGAAATCATTAATTTTTTATTTTTTCAAAAGAAATCATTAATTTATTATTTTGTCATAATCATAATATTTAGATTTTATTATCAACAATATAGGTTTCCACAAAATAAAAACAAAATTTTTATCCAATCCATACAATTATTACGCTAATTATCAATCATACTTATTACTTGCGGGAGGTAATTTTAAATTTATTAAATTAATTGCTCCCATTCATTTTTCAATCAAATTAACACAATAGAAAATACCTATTAAATGGATAGATGAAAACTATTCTTAATAAAATAGGTAAGATTAATATACGATTTATAAATCAGAACCACCCGCA